>JANNKN010000587.1:0-1296 GCA_031396315.1 Deltaproteobacteria bacterium | reverse complement strand
GCTGTAGGTGAGCACGCGCGGATCACCGGGCTCGCCCTCCCAGATGATGGCGGCCTTGTTCTTGCGCCAGGCGTTCGGGCCTTCGAGATGTCGGTCGAGGCAGTTGTAGGAGACGTTCGTCTTCGCGCCGACGAACCACTTCGCGAACGGCGGCTTCCAGTCGAGCACTTTCTTCCAGGGCGAGAACCAGGCGACGTGCTCCTTCGCCATTTGCGCCCAGAATTTTTCGGGCTTCTCGCCGAGCTTGCGGTACTCCGCGACTTGCTTGGGCGACCAGTTCGCCTGCTTCACGAACTCCGGGCGCGGCTTGAACACGCGCTTCTCCTTCAGCAGGGACTCGATGTCTGCCATCTTCTCAGCTCTCCGTTCGCGCAATCATGTCGCGTTGCAAAGGAACCTCTTGCGGCGCGGAGCCATTAGGCCGCGCCGCGCACCCAGGCCTCGACCTCGGCCGGATGTTTCGGGATCAGGTGCGCCGTCAGGTTCTCGTGCCCGGCCGCGGTGATCACGATGTCGTCCTCGATGCGCACACCGATGCCGAGCAGCTCGCGCGGCGCCTTGTCGTCGTCGGCCGCGATGTAGAGGCCGGGCTCGACCGTGAAGCACATACCCGGCGCGAGCGGGCGCGGCTTGCCGCCGACCGTGTAGGGGCCGACGTCGTGCACGTCGAGGCCGAGCCAGTGCGAGGTGCCGTGCATGTAGTAGCGGCGGAAGGCTTCGCTCTTGACCAAGTCGTCGACGCTCCCTGATAACAGGCCGAGCGCGATCATGCCCTCGGTGAGCTTTCGCACCGACGCGTCGTGCACTTCGGGCAGCGTCGCACCGGGCTTCGCGGCTTCGAGCGATGCGAGCTGCGCCGAGAGCACCACTTCGTAGACCGCGCGCTGCGGGCCGCTGAAGGTGCCGCCGACCGGATAGGTGCGCGTCACATCCGAGGCGTAGCCATTCAGCTCGCACGCAGCGTCGATCAAGAGCAACGTGCCGTTCGCGAGCGGTTGATCGTTCGCGACGTAATGGAGGCAGGTCGCGTTCTTGCCACCGCCGCAGATGCTGGTGTAGGCGGGGCCCGCCGAGCCGCGGCGGCGGAAGCCGAACTCGAGCGCGGCCTGCACCTCGAACTCGAAGTGCCCCGCGTGCGCGATGCGCGCGGCCTCGCGGTGCCCGTCAGCGGTTATGGCGGAAGCGCGCCGCAGGATCTCGACCTCTGCCGGCTCCTTGATCAGTCGCATCTCGTGCAGGACCGCGCGCGGATCGACGACCTGAGAAGCGGGGATCAAACCCTGGCGCGAGCGCTTG
>JANNKN010000582.1:0-5833 GCA_031396315.1 Deltaproteobacteria bacterium | reverse complement strand
CCTCCGGCGTTGGCGCCCGATAGGGCGAGCCCGCATGCGGATTCACCGGAATCTGGTTCAGCTTCGCGGGCATGCCGCGCAGCAGCGCCACCAGCCGCTGCGCGTCGCCCTCTGAATCGTTCACCCCGGCGAGCAGCGTGTACTCGAAGAAGATCGGGTGTCGGCGCGACAGGCGCGGGATGCTGCGCAACGCATCGAACAGCTGCGCGAGTGGAAACTTCTTGTTGAGGGGTACGAGCTCGTCGCGCAGCGTATCGGTCGCGGCATGCAGCGAGACGGCGAGATTCACGGGCACCTGCTCGAGCAAGTCCGCAATGCGCGGCACGACGCCCGCGGTCGAGACCGTCACGCGCCGCGGCGCCATCGCGAAACCCTTCGGATGGATCAGCGTCTTCACCGCCTCGACCACGTTCGCGAGATTCAGCAATGGCTCGCCCATGCCCATGAAGACGATGTTCGTGATGCGCCGCTCCTCGGGGAGCAGCGCTCCCATGCGCACGACCTGCTCGATGATCTCGGCGGTCGTGAGATTTCGGTCGAGGCCGAGCGTGCCAGTCGCACAGAACGAGCACGCGAGTGGGCAACCCACCTGCGTCGACACACACAGCGTGGTGCGGCCCTGCTCGGGAATCAGCACCGCCTCGATCACGCGCTCGTCGCGCGTCACGAGCGCTGCCTTGATCGTGCCGTCCACCGAGAACTGCGGATCGCGCACGCGCAGTGCCTGCATTTCGTAGTCACTCGCGAGCCGCTCACGCAGCTCCGCGGGCAGGTCGCTCATCAAAGCGGGATCGTCGACCCCGCGCGCGTACAGCCAGCGCACGACCTGGTCGGCGCGATACGGCGAGATGCCTTCGCTCTTGAAGCGCGCGCGCAACGCGTCGGGCGCGAAGTCGCGAAGATTCGGGCGCGCGGGCTTCACGGCGTCCGCCTTCGATACGTGAAGAAATGGAGCGGTCGCCCTTCCGCGCGCCACATCGCCTCGTAGGCCGTAACAGGTCGTTCGGGAACCTCGGGCAGGAACGACGCTGCGAGCGCGTTCTCCAGCAGCGGCTCGTTCCGCAATACCTCGTGAATGTGCTCTGCGTAGGGCACGTCGTCGGGCACGTCGTCGGTCGCGACGTGCAGCGCCCCACCTGGCAGCAGGCGCTTCGCCAACTGATGCACGAAGGGCGCCTGCACGAGCCGACGGCGGTGATGCCGCGCCTTCGGCCACGGGTCCGAGAAATTGATCCAGAACGTGCGCACGCTGTCGTCGGCGAGCGCTTCCTGCATCACGTCTTCGCCCCGCGCGCAGATCATCCGAAGATTCGGATCGCCCGCCTTCGCGATTCGGCGCGCCATCTTCAACACGCGCTTCCACGAGAGCTCGACGCCGAGATGCGGCACGCCGGGCGACTCCGCTGCGAGCTGCCGCAAGAACTCGCCGCGCCCGAAGCCAATCTCCACGACCAGCGGCCCAATCGGCGCCGCGAGCTCCGGCGCAAACAACGCGTCCCAGCCTTTCGCGCTCACGTCCTCGATCGTGACGCGACGGTCCGGCCCAGGGATGTCGGTTTTGAGCGTGCGGGTCATGGCGGGGGGCCGAACTTAGGGACTCCGCGCGAAGCAGTCGCCAAGCCTCGGGGCCGACCTCGCGAGTCGCGCCTCCCCGTTGCGAGAGCGAAGGCAAGAGCGCCTCAACGGCGCTCTTGCCTTCGCCTTACCGCCATCGCCCGAGACTGGATCCACGATGCCCGCCGGCGCAGGGGCGGGCGGGCCGGGCGAGTCGCAGCGGAGGGCCCGATTGACGCCCATGACTCCGCACGGCTCCGCGCCACGCGCCACGGCCGCGAGCGCGCAAGCACGCCCAACCGCCGCGCACCTCCTCCACCCAACCCCGCACGCCAAAGCGCCCAGGGCCCGGAAGCGCGATCGCCCGGCCCGCCCGCCCCTGCGCCGCCTCGATGCTCTTAGGCGCGCGACCGCGACCTCCGGTGATTCAAGTAGTCCACGGTCAAAAACGACCCCAGCTTCGTCGGCGACGTGAAAAACGCTCGCCCGCGGTTGATCTCGGTCATGCGCTCAACGAATCCCACGAGCTCCGGCGAATCATCGAGCATGAACGTATTGATCGTGATGTTCCGCGACGTCACGCGCTTCACCGTCTTCAACGTCTCGGCGACGGCATGTGGCGACACCCCTCCGAAGCCCATCGGCCACTCGACGTGCAGCTCCTTGCCGGTGAAATACGCGGTCGGCTGGCCGTCCGTAATCACCAGGATCTGCGGGCTCGGGCTCGGGTGCTCCCGGATCAGGCGCTCGGCGACGAGCAGGCCCTCCTGCAGATTCGTGAACGGATCGCCCATGTCCCAGGTCGCGTAGGGGAGCTTCTGGATCGGCAGCTCTTTCGCGCGCGTCGAGAAGCCCACCACGAAGAAGTGGTCGCGCGGGAAGCGCGTGCGAATCAGGTGGTCGAGCGCCAACGCGACGCGCTTCGCCGCCGGGAAGCGACCCGCCCACGACATCGACCAGCTCATGTCCAGTAACAACACGGTCGTGGTCTGCGTGGCGTAGTCGCACTCGTTCACTTCGAGATCGTCGAGCGTGAGCGACACCGCGCCCGACGCGGCGCCCCGCCCTTCGAGCGCCGCGCGCTTCACGCCGTTCAGCAGAGTGCGCACCACGTGCAGGTTCATCGCATCGCCGAACTGCCAGGGCCGCGTCTCGTCGGGCCGCGGCGTCGCGACGCCGTGGCTGACGGTGTCGTGGCTGCCGGGCCGGCCCTTGCGCAGCTGGCTGTAGACCGCGGCCAGCGCCTGCGCGCCGATCCGCCGGATCGCGCGCGGCGTCAGTTCCGCGCCGTCCTTGCCGTCGCGCAGGAAGCCGCCGTCGCGCAGGTTTTGGTCGAGGTTGCGCAGAATGATCAAGGAGCGCGCGCCGTTCTCGGAAAGCAGCTCCTTCAGTTGCTCGGGCGTCAAGCGCTCGAAGTTCCCGCTTTGGAGATCCTGCGCGAGCTGCTGCAACGCCTGGATGCGCTCGCGGATCTCCTGCGCCTTCTCATAGTCGGCGCTCTCGTTGCCGCGGAAGCGCTGCGCGTTCGCTTGCATGAACTCTTCGAGCTGCTTCAAGCGATCCAGCTCGGCGAGCAACTCCTGAAACGCTTCGCGCGCGTCGTCATCAAGGAACTCGTGGTCGCGCAGCGCCTCGATGCGCTCGGAGAGCGAGCCCTCGCGATGTCGCTTGTCGAGAAAGTCGTTGAGCGAGCGCGACTCCATTCCGTGCGCTTCGCGCTGCGCGGCTTCCTCGCGCTCGAGCGCCTGCTCGAGCTTCTCGGCGAGCGCGTCGGTCGCGCGCTCGAGGTTGTATTGCCGAAGCAGCTTCTGCGCCTCACGCCGCAGCTCCTGGATGAGCTCCTCGGTGCCCATCACGCGGAAATCCATGCCCGCCATCTCGAAGCCGCCGCGGCGCATGAACTCGAGCGCCTCTTCCGGCGAGAGGCCCTCCATCATCAGGTCCGAGAGCGCATCCAGCGCGCGGCGCACGTCGAGGCTGAACTCCTCCTGCGCGCCGTCCCAGCGGCTGTAGCGCCAAGCTCTCACGAAGCGGCCGCGCATGCACACGACGCGGTGCCACTCGACTCGGAGGCCACTGCTCGATCTCCGCTCGCCTGCGGCTCGCGATGCGCGCCGCGGACGGCGCGTACTAGCGCTTCGCGCTCCCGCCCTCGCGAAACGCTCGGGCTGTGCGCTTCGCTTGCTCTCACGCCCCGTACCGCGCGCCGCTCTCCGTCGCGGACTTGTTGAGGCGATTGGCGAGATGCAGGCCTTCGAGGATGAACTCGATCGCCGCGGCGAGGTGCTCCGGCGTATCGCCGCCCGCGAGCTGCGCGGCCGCCTCACGCAAACCGCGAATCTCCTCGAGCCCGTCGAGGTAATCGCCCGCCGGCATGTCCGAGGCGATCTCCACCTTCCAGCCTTGATTGAACGACTCGACCACTGAGGCGACGCCTTCGAGCGGCACGAGGGCGTCGAACACCAGCCGGACCGCGCGCTGAACGAGGCCGCGCACGATCTCGGTCTCCGAGCGCTCCTCACCCGCGTACTCGAGCTCGAGCTTGCCCGCGGTCGACTGCACGATCGCCTCGAGGTCCGTAATGCGTGGCACGGCGTTCAGCTCGCCCAGCTTGAGCGCGCGGCGTACGGCGTTGGCCGCGAGCGTCTCGTAGTTCGAGATCGACATGCGCACTGAGACGCCCGAAGCCTGGTTCACGTCGGGGCTCGCGCGCCCCTGCAGCGTGAGCTCGCCGACGATCGCCTCCATGAAGGCGGGCACGTGCACCGCAATGCCTTCGGCGCGCGGCAGCTTCGCTTCCTGTTTCACGACGGCGAGCTCGAGCTCGCGCGTCGCCGGATAGTGCGTGCGCACCTGTGCGGCGTAGCGGTCCTTGAGCGGCGTGATGATGCGACCGCGGCTCGTGTAGTCCTCGGGGTTGGCGCTCGCGACGACCAGCACGTCGAGCGGCAGCCGCACCGCGTAGCCCTTCACCTGCACGTCTCGCTCCTGCATCACGTTGAACAGGCCCACTTGCACCTTCTCCGTGAGATCCGGCAGCTCGTTGATGCAGAAGATTCCGCGGTTCGTGCGGGGTAAGAGGCCGAAGTGGATGGTGAGCTCGTCCCCTAATGAGCGTCCCTGCGCGACCTTGATGGGATCGACGTCGCCGATCAGGTCGGCGATCGAGACGTCCGGCGTCGCGAGTTTTTCCGCGTAGCGCGCCTCGCGATCGACCCACGCGATCGGTGTGTCGTCGCCCTTCTCGGCGACGAGTCGTCGCGCGTAGGCGGAGACCGGCGCGAATGGGTCGTCGTGAATCTCGCTGCCCGCGACGATCGGCAGCCAGGCATCGAGCAGCTGCACCATGGCGCGAATCATGCGGCTCTTCGCCTGCCCACGTTCTCCCAAGAAGATCAAGTCGTGTCCGCACAGCAGCGCGTTCTCGACCGCGGGCACCACGGTCTCCTCGTAGCCGAGGATGCCAGGGAAGAGCGGCTCGCCCTTGCGCAGCTTGTCGAGCAGGTTGATGCGGATCTCTTCGCGCAGCGAGCGCGGACGATGGCCCGCGCGGCGCAGCTCGCCGAGCGTCTTCAGGTCCGGCGCAGCTTCGCTCGTGCTCATCGCGATCTCCTCGGCGTTGCGTCGAGGAATACCACGCGCGCAGCTGAAAGCCCCGGGCTCAGCGCTTCCGCTGCGCCGGCTCCTTGGTGAGCACGCGGATCCGCGCCTGGATGATCTCGAGCCTGCCGTTGTCGTCCCGCTTCAAGTTCGGTGGCAGCTGCTTCGCGGCAATCAGCTTCTTGGTCGCTGCGGTCCGGTCCGCGCTGGTCGGGTGATCGCTGAAAAACTTCGGCCCGCGCGGCCCTCCGGCGGCCGTCAAGACTTCGAACATCGTGACGATTCCACCGGGGTCGTAGCCTGCCCGCGGCAGCAACTCGACCGCGAACTCATCCGATTGCGTTTCCATCTCGCGGCCGAAGGTGTTGAGGATGCCCTGCGCCCCGAAGCCGGTGAGCAGGTCGACCGCGCCGGGGTTCACTCCGCCGATCGCGCTGCCGATCACGGCGGCGTTTCGCAGCAAGCCCGCCTGCTTCGCGCGCTTGTAGTTCTCCGCCATGTGGCGATGCACGACGTGCCCGACCTCGTGCCCCATCACACCGGCGAGCTCACTCACGTTGCGCACGCGCAGGATCATGCCGGTGTGCACGAAGATGTTGCCGCCGAAGGTGGCGAACGCATTCAGCGTGTCGTCCTCGACGACGGTGAACGTGTACTCGTACGGCTGCGGGCCAGCGGC
>JANNKN010000826.1:0-3779 GCA_031396315.1 Deltaproteobacteria bacterium | reverse complement strand
CTTCGGTGCCGTGCTCGTCGTCGCGCTCGCGTGCGTGGGGCTCGGCGCACTCTTCACCTTCTCGCTGTCGCGCCGCGCGCGCCCGCAGCTTGCGCTCGGCGTTGCGCTCGCCGTAACAGGTGGCGCGTTCCTGGTGTTCCCGGCTGCGTTCAGCGCCGCGACGGGCGGGCTCACGAGCCTCGCCGTGGAGGCGCCGTGGCCCGCCTACCTCGTCGCATTCGCCGTGCTCGCTCTCGCGACGACCGCGCCCGTCTTGTTGCCCGCGGCGTGCGTCTTCCCGCTTCTGCTCGTGGCCGCAGCCGAGCACGCGCCGCGCGACGGGCGCAGCCTCGCGGCCGCGACGGCCCGCCTGCTCGTCTGGAACGCGCTCGGCGCACTGCTCGGCGCCGTGCTCGCGCCGGCGCTGCTGATTCCCGCGCTCGGGCTGTGGGGCGCGATCGCTTTCGTCGGCGCCAGCTACTTGTTGGGCTCGCTGCGCCCGATCTCGCGCGCCACGGCGCCGCGCTTCGGCGCGTACGCCATCGTGCTCGGGGTGCTGATCGCCGTCGTGGTGCGGCCCGGCGCACAGCCGGCCCTGCGTACGCCGCGCGGCGAGCGACTCGTGCACCTCGAAGAGAGCGCGGCGGGCCTCGTCGCGGTGTTCGACGGCGTCGACGGGCTGAAGCTCCAGCTCGATAATCATTATCTGCTCGGCGGTGCCCGCGACCGCGTGCGCCAAGAGCGGCAGGGACACCTGCCGCTGCTCCTGCACCCGCACCCGAAGCGCGTGCTCTTCCTCGGCAGCGCGACGGGCAGCTCCGCCAGCGCCGCACTCGCGCACGGCGTCGAATCCATCACGCTGGTCGAGATCGTGCCCGGCGTCGCGCGCGCGGCGCGCGCGTGGTTCCGCAGCGAGAATCACGGCGTCTACGACGACCCGCGCACGCGCGGGATCGCCGACGACGCGCGCAGTTTCCTGCGCGCAAGCCCGGAGAAATTCGACGTAATCGTCGGCGACTTGTTCGTGCCGTGGCAGTCGGGCAGCGGGAGCTTGTTCTCCGCCGAGCACTTCGCGAACGCGCGCGCGCGGCTCGCCGAGGGCGGCGTGTTCTGTCAGTGGTTGCCGCTCTATCAGCTGACGCGCGAGGAGTTCCTGCTCGTGGCGCGCGCGTTTGCACGAACGTTCCCCGCGGCCGACGTCTTCCGCGGCGACTTCTACGGAACCCACCCGATCGTTGCGTTGTGCGGCAGCACGAGAGACGGCGCGTTCGATCCCTGGCGCGAGAGCCGTTGGCTGCCGCAGCTGACGGACCGCTGGGTCGCGCATGCGGGCGGCCCGACGAGCCTGTACGTCGGGCGCGCCAGCGCGGCTTGGCTCGGAGAAGGCGCGGCGGAGACTGACGCAGCGCCGCAGCTCGAGCTTTCGGCGGCGCGCGCGCACTCGGGGCGTCTGCGCGCACCCTTCGTGGGTGTGAGCTGGGCGGAATTCTCCCTGTCGATTGCCGCAGCCGAGGCTGCGCGCGGCGGCTTGTTGTTACAGGCCGCGAGCGCGCTGTACGCCGCCGGGCGGCTCGAGGAAGCGAAGGTCGCGTTCTCGAGCGCGGCGCAGCTCCTGCCACCCGACCTCGTGCGCGACGCCGCGCCCGATCCCAGCGCCGCGGAGCTCTGGCACACGCGCAGCGATTAGGTCGCGCGCACTGCGCTCGTTACTTCGCGCCCTCGCCCGCCGCGTGCCGAATCAGCGCTCCGTAGAAGCGCACGCCCCAGCCGAGGTTCTGCACCGACAGGCGCTCGTTGGTGCCGTGGGGCCGGCGCAGGTCGCTCGCGTCGAGGTGAAACGGTACGAAGCGATAGCCGGCGTCGGAGATCTGCCCGTACCACTTCGTGTCCGTGCCGCCGAGCACGAGTGCCGGCGCGATCGGCAGCCCCGGATCGATCTCGTGCAGCGCCGAGCGGATCGCCTCGAACGGCGCGCCTTCCGCCGGCGACACCGCGGAGGCTTCGTCCGCCGTCCGCTTCGTGATCTCGATGGCGTCGTCGCCGAGGATCTCGCGCACCTGGGAGATCACCTCCTCGACCCGGTCACCCGGCAGCAGGCGAAAGTTCACGGTCGCGGTCGCCGATTGCGGCAGCACGTTCTCCTTCACACCGCCGCGCACGATCGTCACCGCCGTGGTGGTGCGGATCAACGCGTTGGTCGCGGGATCTTTCGCGAGGAACCACTCGAGCACGGGCCCGAGCAGGCCGCGGTTCTGGATCGCGATGCGGCGCTCGAACGGAAGCTGCGGCGCGAGCGCGTCGAACATTTGTGCCGCCACGCCGTCGATGCGCGCGGGCAGCGGATTCTCCTCGAGCCGCTGCACGGCGCGCGCGAGGCGCCCGATCGCGGATTGCCTGGGCGGCGTGCTCGAATGCCCACCCGGCTCGCGCGCCGTCAAGTCGAGCGTGAGGAAGCCCTTCTCTGCGATGCCGACCAGCGCCGCTGCTCCCGTAATGCCTCCGGTGCCGCTCACGATCGCGAGACCTTCGTCGAGGCTCATCCAGAGCCGTACGCCACGGCTCCGTAACAACTCGGTGATCGCCGCGGCGCCTTGGTCGCCGCCGATCTCTTCGTCGTGCCCGAGCGCCAGATAGATCGTGCGCTTCGGCGCGAAGCCCGCGGCGACGAGCTGCTCGACGGCCTCGAAAATCGCGATCAGGCTGCCCTTGTCGTCGAGCGTGCCGCGGCCCCAGACGAAGCCCTCGGCGATCTCGCCCGCGAACGGCGGGTGATCCCAATCCGGCAATGCCTCAGCTGTTACGGGCACGACGTCGAGGTGCGCCGTCAGCAGTGCCGGCGCGAGCTTCGCGTCGCTGCCGCGCCACGTGTAGAGCAGGCTGTAGTCCGAGACGAGCTCGCGCGTGAGCTTCGCGTGCGTCTGCGGGTACGCGGCTTCGAGCAAGCGATGCAGCGCGAGGAATGGTTCGGCGCGGAACTCCTCCGCGCTCTCGTGCGAGATCGTCTCGAGCCGAATCGCCGCGGCGAGGTTCTGCTCGGGCGGCGCAGCGAGTGCGGCTCGCGCCGCCAGCGCGACGGCGAGCGCGGCGAGCGCAACACGCGCGGCGAGCAGAGTTTCCATGGAACCCTCCGGAGGTCCGCGCATTTTGACCGGAGGCCGGGCGAAAGAAACCCAGAAAAGAGAAACCCCGGAAGCAGGTTCGCGCTCTAGGGCGCGTTCCCTGGTGCGGCTACGGCGTCCGCGCTTCCGGGGCGGTGGCCTGGGATCGGATCCCGACAGTCACCGAGAAGAAGATCTCTTCGGCGAAGATGGCGTCAGGACGCCACCACCTCACTCGCCGTAGTCCTACGTTGGTTCAATGGATCGCCTCCTTCTTCTCGGCGTAGAGTGTTTGGATGAGGCCCAGTGAGCTCATCCACCCGCGTCCGTTAGGCGCCGTACCAGACAGGCCGCGGGTCGCCCCGCTACGACAAACGCCGCAGCGCGACTTGGGAGCTGAGTGAGGCCCCCTGTCACCCGAACCTATCGGAGCGCCCCGACCGCGGCTAGCAAAATTCCGCACGAATTCAGAGCGCCTCGACGGCGCTCTGAATTCGCCTCTCCTCTTCATCCTCCTCCCCACCCGCAGCGAGCCCAAAGCCCGCCGGCGCAGGGGCGGGCGGGCCGGGTCGAGTCGCAGCGCAGGGCCCGGTCGCCACCTCGATCGCCGCACACCCCCGTGCCGCGCCGTCTGGGTCGCGTGCGCGCAAGCACGCCCAAGTGCCGCGCATCGCCTCCACCCGTCTCCGCACACCTCACCGC
>JANNKN010000532.1:0-1677 GCA_031396315.1 Deltaproteobacteria bacterium | reverse complement strand
GCAGCGGGCCGGCGGGCGCGACGAATAGCGCGAAACCGGGCGCGAGCGCGTCGGGTACCGCCGCACTGCGCGCCGCGGCATACGCGGCGAGTACGAGCGCGAACGGCGCGTAGCGCACGAGCCACGCGCGCGCGCCGCGCGGCGGATCGGGGGCGATGCCGAGTGCGTCGGCGAGCCCCAATAACAAGGGCGTCACGATGGCTTGCTCTTTCGACAACATCCCGAGCGCGAAGCCGATCACTGCCAGGCCACGGCCCGCGCGCGTCGCGCGGAAATAGGCGCCGAGCGCGAGCAGCGTGAAGAGCGTCGGCAGCAGCGTCTCGCGTCCGGACGCGATCGGGTAGATGCACTCCGAGGCGATTGGATGCGCTGCGAATGCCAGTGCGCCGAGCGTCGCCGCGTTCGGCGACGCACCGATTGCGCGTGAGAGCAGGAGCGCGCGCAGCGCGAGGGCGCATGCAAAGCCGAGCGCGAGGTTCAGCGCGTGGAACGCCAGCGGCGCTGCGCCATGCAGCTGCTTCTGCGCCACGTTGAGCAGCCGCGGAATCGGCCGGTAGTACGGCACGAGCGGCGACATCGGCTCCGCGAAGATGCGCGCCACCTGTGCAGGCGTTTCGGGCAGCGGCTCCTCGACGACGTGGAGCCAGTCGTCGTAGACGAAGCCGTTCCCGAGCGAGCGCGCGTACAGGACCAGGAGCAGCACGGCGATCGCGAACGCGGAGCGCGCCGCCGTCGCGAGCTCACGCGCTGCGGGCTCGGCCTCGGTCACCCGCGCGCTGCGCGAAACCGCACGGGCATTCGGCGCGGGCCGCTGATGAACCACGAGTGCAGTCGCTCGACCGGGCCGTTCGGCTCGAGATCGTGCACCCGATCGAGCAGCTCCTCGAACATGCAGCGGATCTCGAGGCGCGCGAGGCTCGCACCCAGGCAGAAGTGCGAGCCGCCGCCGCCGAATGCGACGTGGGGGTTCGGGTCGCGGCGGATGTCGAAGGCGCCCGGTTCCGCGAACACGTCCTCGTCGCGATTCGCGGACGGGTAGAACACCACCACCGATTCGCCAGCGCGAATCTTCGTGCCGCGCAGCTCGGTGTCGCGCGTGGCCGTGCGCTGGAACTGCACGACCGGCGTGGTGAAGCGCAGCATCTCTTCGATCGCGCCATCGAGCAACGAGCGATCCTTGCGCAGCGCCGCGAGCTGAGCGGGGTGGTCCATCAGGGCCTGCATGCCCGCCGCGACGAGGTTGCGCGTGGTGTCGCCGCCGGCATTGATCAATAACAAGAAGAACAGGTCGAACTCGAGATCGCTGAGCCGCGAGCCGTCGAGCTCCGCGCCGAGCAACACGCTCGCGAGATCCTCGCCGGGGTTTGCGCGTTTCGCGGCTCGCACGCCCGCCGAGTAGGCGAACATCTCGGCGACCGCCTTCTCCGCCGCGCCCGCCACGTTGTCGGCGCTGTGCATCACCTCGGTCAGCTCGTAGAGCTTGCGCCCATCCTCGCGCGGGATCCCCACCAGCTCGGCAATCAGGTACGACGGCAGCTCGCCCGCGATGTCGGTGACGAAATCGCAGGTGCCGCGCGGCAGCACCGCGTCGAGGATTTCCTTGCAGAGCTCGCGGATACGCGGCTCGAGGCGCGTCACTCGGCGCGGTGTGAAGCCTTTGTTCACGAGCCCGCGCAG
>JANNKN010000499.1:0-13605 GCA_031396315.1 Deltaproteobacteria bacterium | reverse complement strand
GAGGGCGCCCGCCTAACACCTCAGGTCGGATCGCGGCCGACCATGCTGCTGATCGGTCACCAGACATTCCATCCGTTCTCGCATCGTCCCACCTACAAGAAGCTCGCCGCGCTGCCGCTCGCGGAGCGCGTCGCAAAGCTGCGTGAGCCCGCGATCCGCCAGCGGATCCTCGGCGAGCAGCCGCCGGCGGACGGCGACCGCGGCGTCGCGATCGTGACGCAGCTGATCGCGACGGGGCTGCACAAGATCTTCCCGCTCGGCGATCCGCCGGATTACGAGCCCGGCCCCGAGAAGTCGATCGCGGCCATCGCCGCGCGCGAAGGGCGAGACCCCTACGAGGTGCTCTACGACAGGATGCTCGAGCTCGACGGCCGCCAGCTCTCGATGCTCGCGATTCTCAGTTATCACGATGGCGACCTCGAGGCGCTGCGCGAAATGCTCGAGCACCCCGACAGCGCCTTCGGCCTCGGCGATGGCGGTGCGCACTGCGGTGCCGTGTGCGACGCCACCATGACCACGTTCTTGCTGAAGCACTGGGCGCGCGATCGCGCACGCGGCCCGCGCCTCCCGGTCGAGTGGGTGGTGCGCAAGATGACGCGCGACACCGCGCACCTGTACGGGCTGCGCGATCGCGGCGTGCTCGCGCCCGGTAAGAAAGCCGACGCGAACGTGATCGATTTCGCGCAGCTCGAGCTCGCGTTGCCCGAGGTCGCGCACGATCTGCCCGCCGGCGCGCGGCGCCTGATCCAGCGCGCGCGCGGCTACGACGCGACGATCGTGTCCGGCGAGGTCACGTTCCGCGCAGGCGAGCACACGGGCGCGCTACCCGGTCGCTTGTTGCGGGGCGCGCGCGCCTGAGCGGAATTCCGCGTGAGTTGCTCGCTGTGGCGAGTCGATCGCCGGCGCGGCCGAGCGCTCACACCTCGTGGCGTCGCACCGACCAGACGAAGCCGTCGTACCAGAAGTGCATCAGCGAGATCACGATCGGGATCGGCAGCAGCCAGCGCCACGAGTTCGCGCCGACGCTTTCGTGGAAGCTGCCTGCGGCCGCGATCACGAGCGCGAAGCACGTGAAGGCGACGACACGCCCCGCGCCGCCGTTGGGCACGTGCAGCAAGCGCGTCAGGTTTCCGCGCTCCGTCCACCAGACGATGCCGAAGTACTGAAGGCTGTGGAATAGATTCGAGATCATGAACGCCTCGAGCGGAGGCAGAAATCCCCAAGTGAGAATCGAGCCTGCCGCGACGCTCGCGAGCAGAGCGACCTTCTGCCGCGGTAGGCGATAGCCCTGCTGGATGCGCCGCGATGTCGCATCGACGTAATAAACTACGAACGCGGAGCCGGCGAGCAGCACGGCGCCGCGGATGCCTGCGTGGTGCGCGGCGATCCAATCGTACGCGCGCGGCGGAGCGCTCCAGCCGATCGCTTCGAAGGCGCGCAGGCCCTCGATCGTCGGCAGCAGGCTCGCGCCCGCTAGAATCGGCCCGATGTAAATCGCGTGATTCAGCCAGATGTCGAGCTGCCGATGCGCTGCGGGATCGTTGCCAGCCTTGGCGTCGTAGATCCGTGCGAGCCCGAAATTCTGCATGCTCGAGTGGTAGACGTCCCATACCGCGATCAAGACGAAACCCGTAATGAGCGCGACGTTGGAAAGCGCGAACGCGACGTAGAGCGCGACGGGTACGAGGGTGAAGCGAAGCGGAGTGCGGCGGAAGATCGCAGCGTTGAAGTGGCTGCGGAACACGACGGAGAAGAGGTGGCCGTATGTCCACACCGCGGCGAACAGCGCGAGGCGCGTGCGCTCCTGCTGCGGGCCAGGGACGCCCTCGAGCGCCCAGGCGAAACGGCTCGCACCGAACACGAACGCGATCGCGAGCAGCGGGGAGAGAATGAAGCAGATCCAATCGTAGGCGGGGCCCGCGATGTAGCCGCTCGCTTGCGGTGCGGGCGGCGCGCTCGTTACCGCTGCCATCTCACACCTCCTTACGCTGCACCGACCAGACGAAGCCGTCGAACCAAAAGTGCATCAGCGAGATCGTGAACGGGATGGGGAAGATCCAGACGGGTCCGATACCGCTCGCGCTGCCGGCCGTCTGAAGCGCCGAAGCGATCTCGCGGGTTCCCGCCTGCAGTGCGGCTTCGTAGCCGAGACCGGCCGCGACGATCGACGCCACGAACAGCGCGGCGAGCGGCAGAAAACGGTCTCCGAGCCGAAGCTGCGTCCCGAGATGCCCGCGCTCCGTCCACCACACGATCCCGAAATACTGCAGCCCGTGGTAGAGGCTCGTGATCGCATAGCCGAGGAACCAGTCGAGCGTGCCGAACGCGAAGATCGTGACGAGCGCGGTCGATGCCAGCAGCGCGACCTTCTGCCGCGAGACGCGATGCCCTTTGCGCGCGAGCGCGAACGCGGAGAAGACATAATAAGCAACGAACGCCGAGCCGCCGACCAGCACGGCGGCGCCGAGCGCCGGCTGGTTCACGCGCAGCCAAGCGAGCAGTCTCGAAGGCCAGAACCATCCGACGGCTTGGAACTGATCGAGCCCGTCGATGGTGGGGATGAAGGAGGCGCCGTAGATCAGCGGGCCGATGTAGACGACGTGGTTGATCCAGATGTCGAGCGTGCGCCCGCGAGCGGGCGGATTGCCGGCCTTCGCGTCGTAGATTCGAGCGAGCCCGAAGTTCTGCATGCTCGTGTGGTAGGCGTCCCAGACCGACGCGAGCAGCGCGCCGAACAGCAGCACCGGCAGCGAGAGCGCCATCCCGAGATACACCGCGACCGGCACGAGCGTGAAGCGCAGCGGGTGTTTGCGAAAGATCGCCGCATTCAGGTGGCTGCGGAAAACGACGGCCGCGAGATGGCCGTAGATCCACACCGCCACGAACAGTTGGTAACGCGTGCGATCGCCGCTCATGAACGGCGCCAATTGGTTCGATCCCGGCAGCGCAAACATGCCGATGCCGAACGCGAGGCACAGCCACGGCGCGAGAATGAAGAAGATCAGGTCGAACGTGGGCGTCGCGATGAAGCCGGAATTTCGCGTGCTCGGCGCCGTCGCAATGCTCGCCATGGGGTGCCGCCTCGCGCGATTCGCAGCGACCCTACTCCCGCGCGGCTCCGCGGCGCAATGACCGGCAAGTCATCGGCAGCGAAGGGGCCCTAAGCTCGAACGACCAGAAAGCCCGCGCGCGGGAAGTGCACGACCACGTCGCCGACCTCGGGGTCGCTTCGCCGGATCGCGATCTCCTGCGCGGAGGCGCGCACGATCTCGCCCGCGATCGGGTCGCGGCCGTAGTCGTCGGCCATTACGGCCACGCGGTCGCCGACGTGCCAGTCGTTCGGCTCGCCGGGCGCGATGCCCGGCGTCGTGGCGGGCTGCGACGCCTTCGCGATCGCGAGTGCCTCGCTGCGCTCCATCGGCGTGTGCTTGCCGTGACCGATCGCCTTCACGCGCTCCGCCCAGCTACGCACGCCCGCATGCGGCTCGAGCAGTGCGCCCGCGGGCGGGTAGAAGCTCTGTAGGAACCAGATCGAGTGATAAGTCGTGAAATCCGCGAGCCCCGGTTCTCGCCCTAACAGGTACGGCCGGCCGTCGCGGAGCTGTGCGTCGAGCCAGTCGAGCTGTGCCCGCAGCTGCTCCTTCATCAGCGGCACCGCGGCCTTCATCTGGGCGGGGTCGAACGGCCGTCCGCTCATCTTCGAGCGGTCGTCGATGAACTCCTTCGGCACCGAATCCGCCATCTGCCCGAAGATCACGGCGACCGCGGCCTGGAACAGCACGCGGTCGGACCAGAACGCGAGGCCCCAGTGCGTCGCCTCCGAGCCGTCTGGGTAGAGGCTCGGCGATGGGTAGAGGCGCTCGATCTCGCGCAGGATGCACTGCGAATCGCAGAACACGTCCGCGCCGATCTGCATCACCGGGATTTTTCGGTACCCGCCTGTTAGGGGGAGCAGCTCCGGCTTCGGCATGATCGTCGGCTGCTCGACGCTTCTCCAGGTGACGCCCTTCTGGCCGAGCGCGAGCCGGACCTTTTCGGTGAAGGGCGAAGTCCAATAATGATGAAGAATCAGCTCGGCCATGTGCATTTCCCTCACGGGCCACGGTAGCGCGGGCCGGAATCGACGTGGACAGCACGAGCATTGCGCGAGGGCCGCCCCGCGAGCACGATTGCTCGGGATGAGGAATCTCCCCCGGCTGGACGCCCCATTTCGCCTTCGATCGCGCGAGATGGTCGTCGCCGCAGTCCTCGCCACGCTCTCGACGCTGCTGTTCTTCGGGCCTTTCTTCGAGCACTGGGCAAACTGGGGGATCGAGGATTGGGACTATTGGGCGGCTCATCACGAGGTTGCTCGCCGCACCTTGCTCGAGTACGGACAGCTGCCGCAATGGAATCCGTGGATGTGCGGCGGCACCGACTTCGCGGCCCACCCGGGCTCCCGCATCTTTGCTCCGAGCGCGCCGTTGATTCTCTGGCTGGGTGCCACGGCGGGCATGAAGGTCGAGATCATCCTTCACGCGATTCTCGGCCAGCTCGGGCTGTACGCGCTCGGGCGCCAGCTCGGGCTCGATCGCGCGAGCGCCTGGTTCGCGCCGGTCACGCTCTTCCTGGGCTCGTTCTACGCACTGCCGATCTCGGCGGGCATCATCTGGTATACGACCGTCGCCTTCGTTCCGTGGTCGTTCCTCTTCTTCTCGAGAGCTCTGACGGGCGATTTCCGCTGCCTGCTTGCAGCGAGCCTTTGTCTGGCGCTCATGTTCTTCGGTGGAGGCGTGTATCCGCTCGCCATCACCGGTGCCTTCCTCGGCCTCCATGCGTCATTGGGAGTTCGTGAATTCGGTGTTAGGCGGATCGGAGCCGCATTGGGTGGGCTTGCCGCGACGGCTCTCGGACTGAGCGCCGTCAAGGCGCTTCCGGCGATCGAGTTCATGCGCGACTTCCCGCGCGCGCCCGATCAGCCGACCGGCTTCAGTCTGGAAGGCATCGCCATCTCGCTGTTCAGTCGGGATCAACGGCTCGAGGTCGCCGTCACGCACTTTCAGGACTTCGCCCCAGGCCAGTTCTGGCGCGGGATCAGCGCAGACTTCGACGACATGGGCATGTACGTCGGGCCGGTAGTCGCTGCACTGTTCTGCGTTGGCTTGATCGCGCGCGGCCGCCAGCACTGGAAACTCGTCGTGACCCTCGTTGCGTTTCTCGCTCTCTCGTTCGGCGATCGCTTGGCTTGGGGCCCGTTCCAGATGATTCGGGAGCTCCCAGTGTTCGGCGCGATGAGGTATGCGGAGCGCTATCGGCTCGTGTGGCTGCCATGCGCTTTGCTGATTGCCGGGGCCGGCTCGCAGTGGATTCGAGCCGGGTTCGGTCGGCGCTTTCCGGGACGGCGCGTCGGCGACGCCGTCGCGGTCGCCGCATTGCTCGTCGTGCTCGCCGATCTCTTCGTTGTGACGCGTCCGATCTATCAGGGCGCCTTTCCGATCGCACCCATGCGGCTCGTGCCGTTCCCCTCGTTCCGCCAAATCTTCGGCATGCCCAACTACGACGCACGAGGCTTCCTACCCAAGCCCCACGGCCGGATGCTCGTGTACGGCTCACACAGCGCGCACTATCCGGCGTTCCTCAGAGATGCGGGCTTCGTGGCTTGTTACGAGTCTGCTCCCGTCCCTCGCCGAGCGATTCCGGCGCGCGCATACGGCTATCGCGGCGAGGTGCATCTCCGGGGAACGGCCGGTTCCGTGGAGACAATCTCGTGGTCGCCCAACGAGCTTCGCTACCGAGTTCGCGCGGCGTCGAACGGCCGCCTGATCGTGAACCAGAATTTCGATCGCGGCTGGGCGGCCTCCGACGGACGGCCCGTGTACGCCGTGGACGGATTGATCGCCGTCGCGGTCGCGCCGGGCGATAGCGAGATCGATCTCAGCTACTCGCGCCGTACGCTCGCGCCTGCCGCGGTGGTGAGCGGAGTCTCCGGTCTAGCCGCGCTCCTTGCGTTGCGTCGAGAGTCGCGGCGACGCAAACTTTCGGCGGGTCAGTGATCGTCCGAGGGAATCCGCTCGGCACCCGTTAGGACGCGACCCGCTTCAGCGCGGGCATCGAGGCACGCGAGCGCAGCGGCTCCTTGCTCGCAGCGCGAAAATGCCCGTCGGAGGCCGGTGCGCGGAAACGGGATCGCCTGAACGAAGTGGCGCGCGTATAGCGCGGCCGTCAGACGCGCAGCGTCCGCAGCGCGGACGCCCGGGAACGCGGGGGCGTCGCCGGCATAGAACGCGGCGAGCCGTGCGACCTGGGCTTCGCTCGCCTGCTGAGTCCCCAACAACCTTCGAGTCTGGCGCCACAACCCTTCACGCATGAGCGAGTCGGGGAAGCGGTGCGACCAGTAGGCGTGCCAGGTCCCGCACTCGGCTGCGCGTCCACTTCGGCACACGTGGTTCGTGATCTCCCGCAAGCCGGGCTCGCCTAGCGACGGCACCTCCGCGGCCAGCAATCCCCGCGGCGTCGGGTCGGGGGTGTCGATTCCGCCCGGGAAAGAAGGGAAGGTCCCTTCCCCGCCCACGAAGAATGCGCGGGCGGCGGAGTCCGAGAGAATCGGATGCCGCAGCGTGTGGATCGGTCCTGGTGTCGGGGCAACTACGCCTGGAGCGAGCAGTTCGTGGGCGGCCAATTCTCTCCAGCTCTGCGCACCGCAGCGCCCGAGTCCCGATCGGAAGTCCCGCCGGAGGAATCGCTCGCGCAGAATCTCTTGCGACGGATAACCCTCCGACGAGTTGAAGCCGAGCAGCAGAACCTCATTGCTCCGCGTAAACCAAACTGCGACCCGCTCGAACACGCTCGCGTAGGTCCGAGCAACGAGGGCTAGCGTCTCGTCGTCGCTCTCATAGCCATGAATCCACTGCGCGAAGACACCGCCGGGAGTGAGGCGAGCACGCGCAGCCGTGAGAAACTCGCGGCTGTAGAGCATCTCGACGCCTGTCACCCAGGGGTTGGGTGGCTCCGAGAGGATCACGCCGTAGTGCTCCCGCGCGTGGAGCAGTGCGCGGTACGCATCGCGGCGCTCTAGGATCACCTTCGGGTTTGCGTGGGCACCGAGATTCCACGGGTCGAACAGAGGAGCAGCTTCGATCACGCCCGGCGAGATCTCGGCGGCGCGCACGAGTTTCGAGTCGTGGAGGCGGGCGAGCTCCCCGACGCTCACCCCAGTTCCCCAGCCGATCACGAACGAATTCGCGACGTCGTCGGTGAGCAGCGCCGGAACCAGCGCGGCATAACACATCGTCGCATAATCGATGCTCGTGTTTCCGTCCGACTTTCCGTTGTTGACGATCGAACGCGTCTGTTTTCCCTGATAGGGCGCTTCGATCACGCTGATCGTGCTGACGGGGTCGTCGCGGTGGAAGAGCAGGCGAGAGCCGCGCGCTTCCGCCTCGTAGAAAGCGCGCGAGCCGGCGAAGGTCTCGGTCTGGGGCGCGCGCATCCGGAACGTGCCGGCGGTGAGGTGCGTCGGGTCCCAGCTCGGCAGGAACGCGGCGCACGCGAGCGCCTCGCCGCACGCCGCGCCAGCCCGGCTCATGCGGGCACCGAGCACGGTCGCGGTGAGCAGTGCGGCCGCGAGCGCGAGCGCTGCGAGCGCGACGCGATAGACGTCGCCGAGATCGAGCCAGAACAGCAGCACGTAGCCGCCGAGCAGCGCGCCGGTGAGCGAGCCCAGCGTGTTCGCGCTGTAGAGCCGGCCGGCGACCTGGCCGAGCTCGCCTTGGCGATCGCGTAGATGGTGGAAGAGCAGCGGCAGCAGCGCGCCCGACAGCGAGATCGGGATCGCGAGCACGCTGAAGAGCGCGAGGAACGTGGCGACGTAATAAGGGCCGAAGGCCTCCGGCACGTCGCGGAAGAGGGCGCGCACGACGTGCGCCGCGTACGGCGCGCGCGGCACCGCGAAGTAGAGTGCGGTTGCGAGCGCGACCAGCGTCCACTGCGAGCCGACGATCAGCGTGCGCGGGATCGTGCGCAGCGCGGCGACCGCAAAGCTGCCGAGCGCAATGCACAGCACGAACAGCGCCGCGATCATCGCGAAGGTGAAGTGCGAGGAGCCGAGCGAGAGCGCGCCGACGCGGTTCGCGACGGTCTGCAGCGCCATCATCGCGAAGCCGCCAAGGAACGCGATCAGCGCGTAGGGCGCCATGGAGGCGGCGGGCGCGAGCCGGTGTTGTTGGGGAGACGGGCTCAGCGGCTGGCTCGCGAGCGCGGCGGAATGGACTCCGCGCGCACCCACGCGATCGAGCACCAGGAAGATCGCGCCAGCGCTCAGGTTCACGGCGCCCATGGCGCGCAGCACGCCGTCGAGCCCGAGCCACGGCACGAGCGCAAAGCCGCCTGCGAGGGCGCCCGCGAAGGCGCCAGCGGTGTTGGTGGCGTAGATCCAGGCGTGCACGCGCGTCGACTCCGCGACCGAACGCGAGAGCGCCTGGGTGAGCAGCGGAATCGTTCCGCCCATCAGCACGGTCGGCGGCCCTAACAGCAGCGCGCACAGGAACACGTCGAACGCGAACGACAGCGCCTCGTGTCCGGGCGGCACGAGGAACGAGACGCGCTGCGCGGCGCTGAACAGCCACGGGAAGAGCAGCGCCCAGAGCCCGATGCTGGCCTCGACCGCGCCGTAGGTGCGCAGCAGCGCGGGCACCTCTCCGGCAACGGCGCGCGCGCTCACGCGCTGTGCGACCCGGCCGAACACCTCGTAGCCGAGCGCCATGCCCCCGAGGAAGATCGCGAGCACCGCGGCGGTCGCCTCGCTGTGCGAGCCGAGCAGGGTGGCGAGGTACTTCTGCCACGCGACCTCGTAGACGAGCCCGCTGAAGCCGGTCAGCACGGTCAGCATCAGAGAGATAGGGCGCACCATGGCGCTAAGTGCCTCCGCGAGCGCGTCAGGTAGCGCGGAAATACTCGGATTTGTGGAGGAATCGGGCCTCGCGCGTTGCTCCGTTCGCCCTCGCGGCTCCGTTGGGGGTCTGCAATGGTTGCAGGCAGCTACAATCTTGCACTCGACTGTAAGTTCGCGTTAAGGTGTCGCACCCATGGTCGCTCCCATTCTCAGCGCAGACCCGTCCCGCCGCGAGCGTAAGAAGCTCGCGCTGCGCGGACAGATCCTCGAGTCCGCGATCGCGCTCTTCGGCGAGCGCGGCTTCGCGGAGACGAAGGTCGCCGACATCTGTGCGCGCGCGGACGTCGCGCAGAAGACCTTCTTCAATCACTTCGCCTCGAAGCCCGAGCTGCTGCGTGAGATCGCGGTGCTCGCGCTCGATGAGCTGCTCGTGTGTGTCGAGGACGCGCGCAAGCAGGAGCACACCACCGCCGCGCGCCTGGCGCGCTTCTTCGCGCAGGTGGCGGAGCGCGTCGAGCAGGGCGGCGCAATGCATCGCGAGCTCGTCACCGAGCTCGTGCACACCGTCCACGGCATGGCGGAGAAATCCGATCACGCGCGCCGGCTGCACGCAGCGTTCGATTCGATCGTGCGCGACGGCCTCGCGGCGGGCGAGCTCACCCGGCGCCACGCGCCCGAGACGCTGACGCAGATGATTCTCGGAACTTATTATGTGTTGATCTTCGATTTCGCGAACTTGCCCGACTACCCGATCCGCGCGCACGCGGACGCAGCGGCGCGCTTCCTCGCGGACGCGCTCGCGGTGAAAATTGGAGAATGATGCATGGCCCTGCGTGAGAAGGAAGACGATCACCTGCCGCTGCCGAATGGCTGGTTCGCCGTGGCGTGGACCAAGGAATTAGGCGAAGGCGACGTCAAGCCGGTTCACTATTTCGGCGAAGAGCTCGTGCTCTTCCGCACGCGTACTGGCCAGGCGCGTCTCGTGGACGCGTACTGCCCGCACCTCGGCGCGCATCTCGGCCACGGCGGCCGCGTGATCGCAGAGACCGTGCGTTGCCCCTTCCACGGCTGGCAGTTCGACGGCCAGACCGGCGCGTGCACGACGATTCCCTATTGCGAGCGCATCCCCGCCAAGGCGCGGCTGCGCGCGTGGGACGTGCTCGAGCGCAACGGCATGATCTTCGCGTGGTATCACGCCGAGCAGAAGCCGCCGGAGTGGGAGTTCCCGGTGCTCACGGAGATCGGGAACAGCGAGTGGTCCGAGCCGCGCACGTTCGAGCTCGTGCTGCCTGCGCACGTGCAGGACACCCACGAGAACAACAACGACCCGGTGCATTTCCAGTACGTACACCGCTCGCTGGACACGCCGCCGTCGTCGATCGAGTACTCAGGCGACGGGCGCCACTACCGCATCATCAGCGACTTCGTCGCGCAAGGGGCGTGGGCCGCTTACCTCGACAAGAGCAAGCTGGTACGGGATTCGTGGGGGCTCGGCCTAACAGCCGTGCGCACGGAAGGCATCCCCGGTGCGGGGCTGCTGATGTACTCGTCCACGACGCCCATCGAAGAGAAGAAGGTCCACTCGCGCTGGCTGCTGACGGCGACCAAGAACGTCGTCGACTTCTTCGGTGAAGAGTTCATGACGGGCCTCACGCAAGGTGTGCAGCAGGATCTCCCGATCTGGACGAACAAGGTGCACCGCGCGCGCCCCGTGCTGTGCGAAGCCGACGCGTACCTCGCCGAGTTCAGGAAGTGGGCGCGCCAGTTCTACTCGCAGCCGGTGGCGTGAGGAGGGCGCATGTCGTCGACAGAACGCTTTCTGGTGATCTCGAGCGACTGTCACGCGGGGCTCCCGCCTGAGAAGTACCGCGATTACCTCGACCCGCAGCATCGAGCGGCCTTCGACCACGCCCTGCCGATCCAGATCGCGATGACGCGCGCGGCGGAGCACCAGTTTCTGGTCGCCGAAATCAATGCCGACTGGCGGCGCGGCCGAGAGCGCGGGCTCAGTGGCGCCTGGGATCACGACGCGCGCACCTCTGTGCTCGACGGCGACGGCATCGCGGCCGAGGTGATCTTCCCGGACGGCATCACCGAGATGAACTCGCCGCCGTTCGGTGCGGCACTCGGTCTCCCGACCGAGAACGTGGTGCCCGAGCTGCAGTGGGCGGGAGCGCGCGCTCATAACAGATGGCTCGCCGAGCTCGTGTCGATGGCGCCCGAGCGCCGCGTCGGTGTCGCGATCGTGCCCGCACTCTGGGACGTCGCCGAAGCCGTGTGCGAGGTGCGCTGGGCCCGCGCGCACGGGCTCTCCTCGATCATGATCCCGGTGATGTGGGGCAAGCACGCGCCCTATCACCACCCGAAATACGACGCGCTCTGGGCCGTCTGCCAGGAACTCGACGTCGTCATCAACTTCCACTCGGGCCCATCGCCGATGGCGGACTACTTCGGCCCGCCGCCGGTCGGCAGCGCGCCCGTTGGCCCTGGCGCGATGGGCATCTACGTGAGCGAAGTCGCGTGGTGGAACGTGCGGCCGCTGACGTTCATGATCTGGGGCGGCGCTTTCGAGCGTTTCCCGCGGCTCAAGGTCGCGATCACCGAGGGCACCAGCATCTGGGCTCCCGAGTTATTGCGGCTGCTCGATCACCGCTACGAGGTGACTCATTATTCGCAGAAGCTCGGCGACTACCGCAGCCACCTGAAGAGCAAGCCGAGCGAGTACTTCGCGCGCAACGTGCTGATCGGCGCATCCTGCATGCCGCGGCTCGAGGCGGAGCTGCGGCACGAGATCGGCCTCGCGAACATCGGCTGGGGCAGCGACTACCCGCACCCCGAAGGCTCGTGGCCGCTGACGCGCGAGCAGCAGCTCGAGACGTTTCGCGGCTTGCCCGAGCCCGAGATCGCGCAGATGCTCGGCGGCAACGCCGCACGCTTCTACGGCTTCGACGCCGAGAAGCTCGCTCCCCACGCCGCCCGCATCGGCCCCGAGAAGAAGCACTTCGCTTAATCACACGCGTCATTTCAATCAGGAGATCTCATGACCAAGCTCCGCTACGTCCGCAGCATCGAGCAGATCAAGCAAGCGCAGGAAGCGAACCCCGAGTTCATGCCGAGTACGGTGCGCTCGATTCGCTGCGTGTACGAGACCGACCCGCGGATCGCGGCCGCTTTGCTGCCCAAGCCGCTCGAGCTCGCCCGGCCCGAGATCGGCGTCACGTTTTCGCACGTCGCGATGCACGTGACGCCCGAGCGCACGATCGAGATCGGCTCGGCGATCTTCGGCGTGACGGCGCGCTACGACGGGGTCGAGGGCAAGTACCTCGTCACCATGCCGATGACGACCGAGCAAGCCGTGATCGGCGGCCGCGAGACGTACGGCGAGCCGAAGAAGATTGCGCAGATCGCGTTCGCCAAGGATGGCGCGCGCGTCAGCGCGAGCGTCTCGCGCATGGGCGTGACCTACCTGAGCGTGAGCGGCACGGTGGGCGCGGCGCTCGGCGCACGCGAGTTCACCGAGTACGGCTACTGCGTGAAGGCCTCGCCGAGCTGCGAGAAGGAGCGCGCGCTCGATGGCGATCCGCTGCTCGTGCGGCTCGAGTGGCGTCATAATCACTCGGGCGCGTGGCAAGTGGACGGCGGGCAACTGACACTCGGCGAATCGCCGTTTGATCCTGTGGCGGACATCCCGGTGAAGCGCTTGCTGCGCTGCGAGTACGAAGAGGGCGGCAGCCAGAGCAACGGCAAAGTGCTGCGCACGCTCCCTGGCGAGTGGTTCCTGCCCTTCCTGCACGGCCGCTATGACGACACATCGGGCATCGGCATCGAGATCTAGGCAGGAGCCGGGGTGACTGACTTCTCAGGCAAAGTTGCCGTCATCACGGGCGGCGCGAGCGGCATCGGGCGCGCGATCGGCGCACGCTTCGCGCGCGCAGGCGCGACGATCGTGCTGCTCGACGTCGAGCAGCGCGCGCTCGCGCCCGCGGTCGCGGCGCTGCGCGCTGAGGGCTTGGACGCGTCCGGCGTCCTCTGCGACGTCACGAAGCTCGAATCGGTGCAGGCCGCCGAGCGCGAAATCGTCGCGTATCACGGCAAGGTGCATCTGCTCTTCAACAACGCCGGCGTCGGCGCGCACGAAGACGTGCCGATCTGGGAGCTGCCGCTCAACGACTGGCGCTGGGTGTTCGCGGTCAACGTCTGGGGCGTGATTCACGGCATCCACGCCTTCGTGCCGCGCATGCTCGCGCACGGCGAGCCCGGCCACATCGTGAACACCTCCTCGGGCAACGGCGGCCTGATCGTCGTGCCGACCACACCGAGCTACAGCGCGAGCAAGGCGGCGGTCTCGATGATCACCGAGACGCTGCACCTCCAGCTCCAGATGCATCAGGCGAAGCTGAAGGCGCACGTCTTGTATCCGGGCCCGCACATCGTCGCGTCGAACATCTTCGACGCGAAGCGCAACCGGCCCGCGGAGTTCGCGCGCGAGAAAGCGCAGGTCGCGGCGCCGGTCACGCTCGACATGCTGAAGCAGTTCGCGGCGTCTCAAGGCCGCTCGTTCGAGGCGACGACGCCCGAGGAGGTCGCCGAGCACGCTTATCAGGGAGTGGTGCGAGGTGACTACTTCATCCTGCCGACGGCTCCCGAAGGCGAGGCGCGCATTCGCGAGCGCTTCGAGGGCGTGCTGGCGCGGAAGAACCCTACGCCCGCGTTCTGAAGCGCGCGCTGGCGTGGGT
>JANNKN010000449.1:0-2800 GCA_031396315.1 Deltaproteobacteria bacterium | reverse complement strand
AACACGGCATCCGCCGCGGCTTCCTTGGCGACCGCGGCGAGCGTGCGCGCGATGCCGAGTGAGTCGCTGCCATCGACCGCAGCATCCTTCACGTGCACCGCGCGATCCGCGCCCATGCCGAGGGCGGTGCGCAGCGCCTGCGTCACCCGCTCCGGCCCGATCGAGGCGACGATGACTTCGGTCGCGGTGCCAGCGTCCTTCAGCCTTAGCGCCTCTTCGAGCGCGAAGGTGTCGTAGCTGTTGATCTCGAACTTGATGCCGTCTTCCTTGATCCAGGCGCCGTCGCCCGCGATGTCGAGGCGCGCGTCTTGATGCGGCACCTGCTTCAAGCAAACGAGAATCTTCATGGTGCGGAGTCTCCGTCTGGGGTTCGCTCGGACCCCGAGGAGGCTGGACGCGCAGGGCGCGCGGAAGCACCGGAGAGGGGCCGAAAAGCGGCGGGCACGGTAACGGAGGAGGGGGGCGCCTTCAACGCGCTGCGTCGAAAAAACCCCCGCGATTCACGGCGTTACGCGAGCGGAGCGCTGTCCCGGGCCGCCGCACGAGCGTCGAGCTCGGCGCGGACGCGAGCGTGGTCGGCTTGTGTGAACGAGAAGCGCGAGAACACGGTCGCGCCGATCGCGTAGCCGACCAACGGCGCGCCTCCCATCAGAGAGACGAGCGCGAGCTTCATCGCGTCGGATTGGTCGGCGTTGGGTACGAAGCCCATGAACCCGAGCATGAATGCCGCCGCGCTCGCGAGCAGCGCGTTACCGAGCTTCGAGACGAAGCTCATGGCCGCGAAGTAGGCGCCTTCCTTTCGCTCGCCACTGCGCAGCTCGTCGAGGTCGATCAGGTCCGCCTTCAGGGATTGTCCGATCGAGTTCCCGCAAGCGCCTGCGCTGCCAGCGATCGCCGAAGAAACGGCCATCAGCAGCCAGTCGTTCTCACCGAGCCAGAACAGCATTCCGAAACCCAGGCCGCCCTGGACCATCGCGAACAACCAGAGCTTCTTCTTCTCGAAGCGCCGTGCGAGCAGCACCCACACCGGGATCGCGAGGAAGGTCGAGAGCATGTAGACGGCCAGCATCGGCCGCGTCAGGTCGGGCCGCAGCAACACGTACTCGGTCACGTAGGGAACGAGCACGGTCAGGCCGCCCAGGCCGACGGCCTCGATGAAGAGCGCGATCAGCAGCAGTCGCGCGTCGCGATTGCGCCAGACGTCCCCGAGCGCGCGGCGCAGATTCACGCCGCCGCGGCCCTGATAGTCGGCGCGCTCGCGAGGAAGCCGGGCGACCGCGATGGCGATCAGGCCAGCCGTCGCGATGCCGGACACGAGCGCGAGCGTCGCCGCGCCTTCGCGCGCGGTGGTGGGGTGCATCACCACGCCCGTCCCGAACACGAGCGCAGCGATCAGTCCGAGCGAGCGCACGAAGTACTTCGTGCCGAACACGCGATTGCGAGACGCTGGATCCTGCGTGAGCTCCGCGCCGAGTGCAGCGTGGGGGACCTCGAACGCGGTGAACGCGGTGTAGAACCCGAGTACCGCGACGCCGACCCAGATCACCTCGGCCACGGGCGAGAGGTGCGCAGGGGGCGACCAAGCCGCCCACGTGAAGAGCACGATCGGCAGCGCCGCACCGAGTAGCCAGCTCTTGCGGCGCCCGATCGCGCTGCGCGTGCGGTCGCTCCAGGTGCCGACGAGCGGATCCGCGAGCGCGTTCCAGACCTTCGCCGCGAGGAAGATCCCGCCCATCGCGAAGGGCGACACGAGCAGCGTGTCCGTCGCGAACTTCAGGTACATCACCATGAACAGCGTGTAGATGAAGCTCACGCCGGCGCCGGGTAGGGCGTAGAGCGCGACCAGCGAAGTCGTGAGCGGCGCGGGCTGGATCACGTCGCCGCGCCCTAAGCGCCCATGAACATGAGGAAGTCGTCCAGCGAGGCGACGCGCAGGTACGGGTTCCTGCGCTTCTGCTCGCCCAACGAGCCGTACGGATCCGCGGAATAGTGGTGACCCGGATACAGGATCGTGTCGTCTGGCAGCTTCTTCAGCTTGTTATTCAGGCTGTCGTACATCTGCGCCGGTCGCTGCCGGGCAGGTCGACGCGGCCGCAGCTGCCGAGGAAGAGCGTGTCGCCGCTGACGAGCTTACCCGCGGCGCCGGCTTCCTCGACGAGAAAGCACTGCGATCCGGGCGTGTGCCCCGGCGTGTGGATCAAGCGCACCGTAATGCCTCCGAGCTGGAGTGCATCGCCGCCGGTGTGGCGCACGATGTCGCTCTCGGAGAGCGCCGTCACCTTGCGCACGCCGTCGGCCTCGAGCGCGTTCACGTGCACCGGTACGGGCGCACGCGCCATCAGCCGCGCGAGCCCCTCGATCTCCATGCCGAAGATGCGCCCGCCGACGTGATCCTGGTGGTAGTGCGTGACGAGCGCGCCCGTCACGCGCATGCCGTCTGCCTCTGCGCGATCGACGAGTGCGTCTACGGCCCAGGCGGGATCGACGAGCAGGCATTCGCGCGTCGACACGCTGCCGATCGCGTACGCGAAGTTCTGCATTTCGCCGACCGCGAGCTGGTGGAAGTAGAGATCGGACATGAACGGCCTCCGCAGAGCGGGCAGGTTGGTGCGGGGCATGAGCTGAGCGCAAGGCGCGGGGGGCGGGATGTGGGCTTCGATGCGGCGCCGCGCGTTGCGGCGGGCCGGGGGCTGCGGAGCGCAATGGCTCACTCGGCCCTCAGTGGGCACGGCGATTTTGCTGGCGGGCCGCGGTGCGCGGCGCTTCGCGCGCGCATTGTCGCGGGGCCTCGCTCCGCTTG
>JANNKN010000438.1:0-2159 GCA_031396315.1 Deltaproteobacteria bacterium | reverse complement strand
CGCATCGATCTGCGCGTTCAGGTACGCAATCGTCATCTCAGTGAGCCGCTCGAGCAGCGCGGCAAACGTCGCGGGCTCGCGTGCCGCGAGCTCGCGCAGCGCGGCGTACTTCCGAGTCGGGTCGCCGCGGCCCTCGATGAGGTAGGTCGCAAGCGTGAACGGCGCGCCAGCGAAGCCGATCAGCGGCGTCTGCGTCGCGGCGAGTTTCTGGCGCAGGCGGCGCAGGATCTCGAACACATAGGGAACCGAAGTCTCCGGATCGAAGCGCGCGAGCGCGTCGACCTGTGCGCGCGTGCGCAGCGGCGGAGTGATGATGGGCCCCGGCGCGAAATCGACGTCGATGCCGAGGCCGAGTACCGGCACGAAGATGTCGCAGAAGAAGACGACGGCCTCGGTGCCGACGAGCCGCAGCGGCTGAAGCGAGATCTCGACCGCGCGTTCGACATCCCGGCACGAATCGAGGAACGCCTGCCCGGCGCGCGCCGCGCGGTATTCGGGCAGGTAGCGGCCGGCTTGCCGCATCAGCCACACCGGCGGGCGATCGACGGGCTCGCCGCGGCACGCGCGCAACATGCGCGTGGTGCGATCCAGCTTGGCGACTCCGCGCGCCTGCAGCTCGCTCCGCGCGGCTTCGCCGCTTGCTTCCGCACGATCGGGGCTCGGCGTTCGCGGCTGGCCGCTCATCGAGGCGTCACTTCGCGCATGCCCGGATCAATAGCCGCCGAGGCTCGCCCAGCGCGCGCGGTGGTGCGCGGCATCGCCGAAGCTGAGCTCGGCCGCGCGCGCGCGCTTCATGTAGAGGCCGATGTCGTACTCGTCGGTCATGCCGACGCCGCCGAACATTTGCACGCCCTCGTTCGCGGCGAGCATGTAGGCATCCGAGCACTTCGCCTTCGCGAGCGACGCCAGCTTCGCAACCTCGGCGCTGTCCTCGTCGACTGCTCGCGCCGCCGCCATCACCACCGATTTCGCGAGCTCGAGCTCGATGAACACGTCGGCGGCGCGGTGCTTCAGCGCCTGGAACGTGCCGATCGGAACATCGAACTGCTTGCGCGACTTCAGGTGCTCGACCGTCAGCGCGAACGCCTGCTGCATGCCGCCGAGCATCTCGGCGCACAGGCCGATCGTCGCGCGATCGATCACGCGCGTGAGCAGCGCGCCGGCTTGGCCGTCCGCACCCACCAGCTCTCCGACGACTCCGTCGAGCTTCACGAGCGCGGCGCCGCGCGAATCGAGGCGCGCTTGGCGCGTCGTCGTGAGGCCGGCAGCTCCCTTCGTAACGAGAAACAGCGAGATGCCCGCGGCGTCCGCGACCGCGCCGGAGGTGCGCGCCGGCACGAGCAGCGCGTCGGCAACGTGGCCATCCAGCACCTGGGTCTTCTCGCCCGTGAGCTTCCAGCCCGCGCCCGCTTTCTCGGCGCGCGTCTCCACGTGGTGCACGTCGTAACGGCTCTTCGCCTCCTGGTGCGCGAGCGTCACGAGCGCGTCGCCCGCGCACAGCTTCGGCAACCAGGCCTGCTTCTGCGCGTCGCTGCCCGCGAGCTGCAGCGCCTGTCCGCCGAGCAGCACCGTGCCGAGGAACGGCTCGGGCGCGAGCGACGCACCGAGCGCCTCGAGCACGACGGCGAGCTCCGCAAAGCCGAGCCCCGCGCCGCCATAGTTCTCAGGGAACGCGAGCCCCACCCAGCCGAGCTCGGCCATCTCCTTCCAGAGCGCGCGCGAGAAACCCGCCGGCTCGTTCGCGTCGCGCAGCGCCCGCATACGCGCGACCGGCGACTTCTCGCGCACGAAATCCGCCGCAGTCTTCGCAATCAGCTCTTGGTCTTCCGTCAGCACGAGATCCATGTCAGTTCCTCACGAAATGGTTCTTGATCTCACGCAGGCCCAATCCCCAACCCAGCAACACCCACCTGGCGACGAAACGCGGGCTCGAAGCGTTCAGCAAGCCGCGAGCGCCCAAATAGGTCCGTGCTCGATGCATACCGCGGCGCGCAGCGAGCCGGAGTCCCCGGAGGCGAGCGAAGTCACAAGGAAAATCCTCGTGCAAAGCAAGCGAGGCGCAGCCGAGCGCAACATCAATCCGGCAATCCCAATACGCGCTTCGCAATAATATTTCTCTGCACCTCGGACGTCCCGCCCTCGATCGAGTTGCCGCGCGA
>JANNKN010000417.1:0-2529 GCA_031396315.1 Deltaproteobacteria bacterium | reverse complement strand
GTCCGCGCCACCCGCAGCGGCGCGCCCCAGTCGCCGGGGATCTCCCGCAGCACACGATCGGCGAGCGCGACGCCCAGGATCGTCACCGGCGTCAGCCGCGGCGGCGTGCCGGGGGCGGCGCCGGTCGCCTCCACCAGCAGCGCCTCGACCGCGCCGGCCAGCGCGGGATCGCGCTTCTGCATGCTGGCGTGGGTCACCCGCAGGCTGCGTCGCCGGGCTTCAGGCTGCGCTGCGGAGGCCCGACATTGAGCTCGCTCTTCGGACTCGCGGGACGCAGCGCGCTCGTCGTCGGCGGCGGGCAGGGCATCGGGCGCGCGACGTCGCTGCTGCTCGCGCGGCTCGGCGCCCACGTCGCCGTGCTCGACGCCGAGCGCGTGCGTGCTGAACGCGTTGCGGAGGAAGCGCGCGCGCTCGGCGTACGCGCCGCGGCGCTCGGCGCAGATGTCACGCACGCAGCGGAAGCCGCGCGCGCCGTCGCCGAAGCGCGCGCGGCGTTCGGTGCGCTCGACGTCGTCGTCAACATCGTCGGCTCCGCGTCGTGGGGTGCGCTGCTCGATCTCGACGAAGCGGCCGGGGAGCGCGACTTCGCGGTGAACTTGAAGCAGCACTGGTACGTGGCGCGCGCCGCGGCGCGCGGCTTCATCGACGCGAAGCAGCCGGGCGCACTGTGCGTGGTCGGCTCCGTGAGCGGCATGTTCTCCGCCGCGAATCATGGCGCTTACGGCGCAGCGAAGGCGGGCTTACTCGCGCTCGTGAAGACCGCCGCCGAGGAGTGGTGGCCGCACGGCATCCGCGTGAACGCGGTGGTGCCCGGCACCGTGCGCACGCCGCGCATCGAAGACGCCTGGGCGAGCGGCGCGATTCGCAAGCCCGCGGCCGAGGATCAAGCGCGCATGGCCGCGCCGGACGACATCGCGAACGCGGCGGCCTTCTTCGTCTCCGATCTCGCGCGAAGCGTCACGGGCCAGACGCTAATCGTCGACGGCGGCCAGACCACGCGCTTCCCGTTCAAGTTCGCGTAGCGCTCGCGCTCCGAGCGGCGGCGATGCGGGTAGCCGTGGTATCCCGTCGGCTCCGCTCCCTTGGGCGCACGAGGTCTCGCGATGAAGCTCGATCTGCTCTACGAAGTCGACGCGCCGAAGCCGTGGGGGAAGCCGCATCCCTGGGGCCAGCGCGAGCGCGAGCGCCGCGCTTATTACGAAGCGATCGAGCAGATCAAGCTCGCGGACGCGCTCGGCTTCAACACGATTTGGGCGGTCGAGCATCACTTCCGCGAAGGGCGCTCGCACTGCCCCGCGCCAGAAGTATTTCTTGGCGCGCTCTCGCAGATCACCGAGCGCATTCGGCTTGGCTTCGGCGTGACGCTCACGCCATTCGGCTTCACGCACCCGGCGCGCATCGCGGAGAAGGTCGCGACGCTCGACATTCTCTCGCGCGGCCGCGCCGAGTGGGGCACGGGCCGCTCGACGCCGATGGAGCAGACCGCGTTCCACGTCGACCGCGAGAAATCCCGCGAGCAATGGAAGGAAGCCATCGAGATCGTGTGCGGCATGTGGCGCGAAGAGCGCTTCTCGTGGGATTCACCCACGTTCAAGTTCCCCGAGCGCGTCGTCACGCCGAAGCCTTATCAGGATCCGCACCCGCCGTGCTGGATGGCGGCGACGAGCGACGGCTCCTGCGAAGTCGCCGGCGAGAACGCGCTCGGCATGCTGTCGTTCGCGATCATGCAGCCGCTCGAGCGCATGGCGCAGCAGATCGACGCCTATCGCAAGGCGCAGCAGCGCGCGAAACCCCTGACGGACGTGGCGACGAACAAGGTCGCGGCATACACGCTCGTGCACTGCGCCGACACGATGGCCGATGCCGAGGCGAACGGAATCTGGAAGAGCGTTGCCTGGTGGTATCAACACCTCGCCCAGTTCACGCTGGACTGGGAGCTCGTGCATCTCAGCCAGGCCGAGCAGGACAAAACCTTCCCGCTGATGAAGCCGTTGCTCGACGGCGACATTCCGATCGAGCACTTCCACGACGCCGACATGATCGTGGTGGGCGATGCCGCGCGCTGCCTCGAGAAGATGAAGCATTATGCCGACCTCGGTGTCGACCAACTCATTTGTTATGTGCAGTTCGGCTACCACGCGCACGAATCGGTGATGCGCACGATCGAGATCCTCGGCAAAGAGGTGTTGCCGGAGATCGAAGCCTACGTGCCGAAGCGACGCTGAGCGCCGTGCGTCAGCTCAGCCGCGCGCCGAAGATCGCGACGACGGAGTCGCCCGTCGGGTCCAGATACTTCTGCGCTGCGAGGCCGCGCACGAACTCCGACGTCACGTAACGGAAGTGCGGCTGCTCGGCGGTGGCGGCTTCGAGAATCACGCGCGCGACATCGTCGCCGCTCTGGCCGAGTGTCGCGAACACGCTCGCGGTGTTCGCGCGGTAGCGCGCGATCAGCTCGCTGTAGGCGTCCTTCACGGTGGCCGTAGCGACGGGCGAAGTGCGCAGCACGGATGCGACGAACTCGGTGTTCAC
>JANNKN010000407.1:0-3131 GCA_031396315.1 Deltaproteobacteria bacterium | reverse complement strand
CGCGACGGTCACGCCGTCCCCGCCGCGGTTCGCGCCGGGCGTGAAGCGCGCAACGTGGGGAAGGCGGCGCAGATGCTCGCGCACTGCACTCTGCAGCGCGCCGGTACCGAGGCCATGGATGATTTCGAGCGACTCCGAGCTCGCGCGTGCAGCATCGTCGAGCGCCTGCTCCATCGCCGTGAGCGCTTCATCGACGCGCATGCCGCGCAGGTCGACGCGGCGCGCGCTCACCCCTTCGGGCAAGAGGTCGACGCGCACGAAGCTGCGCGCTTGTTGGGTTTCGCCGCTGCGGAGCGGCCGCAAACGCTCCGCGTCGATCGCGACGCGTGCGCTGCCGAGCTGCACGAGCGCGCGGCCGCTGCGATCCGGTAGTGCCACGAGTGTGCCTGCCGCGCCGCCTTCCACACGCACCGCGTCCCCCGGCTTCAGACGCCGCCAGTCGGCGTGCGGCGCGGCTTCCTGCGGAACGCGCGCTCGCTCGTCGCTGATGCTGCGCTTGGCTTCGCCCTCGAGCGCGACGAGCTTCTCCCGCGCGCGCGCGGCCTCTTGTGCGCTGCCCTTGCGCTGGAGATCGCGGATCACCGCGGCGATTTCGCCGTGTGCGCTCTTGAACGCGAGGTCGAGCTCGCTGCGCATCTCGCCGATCAGCTTGTCGCGCCGCTGCTGCAGCTTCTCGAGCTTCTCGCGGTACTCGTCGCGCGCGCTCTGGCTCTCCTCGCGCAGCTGCGTCGCCTCGCGCCGCTCGCGATCGAGCGCTGCGCGGCTCGCCTGCAGCTCGGTGAGCAGTCGATCGAGCCGGCGATCCTCGCGATCGATTAGGGCGCGCGCGCGCTCGATCACGCGCGCCGGCATGCCCATGCGCGCGGCGACCGCAGTCGCGGAGGAGGCGCCCGCCATCCCGATCCGCAGTCGAAAAGTCGGCGCGAGAGTTTGCGGGTCGAACTCGACGCTCGCGTTCTCGAAGCGCGGGTCCACGTCGGCGAGCTCCTTCAGCAAGTTGTAGTGCGTGGTCGCGACGACGCGCGCGCCGCTGTCGGCGAGTGCCTCGAGACACGACTGAGCGAGGGCTGCACCCTCGCTCGGGTCGGTGCCGACGCCGACCTCGTCGAGCACCGCGAGCGTGCCCGCATCCGCCTCGGCGACGATCTTTGCGAGCTGCGCGATGTGCGCCGAAAAGGTCGACAGATTCTCGTGCAGATTCTGCGCGTCGCCGATCGAGGCGACGACGTGCTCGACCGCAGCGATGCGCGCACCATCTGCGGCGAGCACGAACAATCCCGCCCGCGCCGAGAGCGTCGCGAGCGCGAGCGACTTCATCGCGACCGTCTTGCCGCCCGCATTCGGGCCCGAGATCACGAGCACGTGGAAGCTCTCGCCGAGACGAATGTCGTTGGGCACGACCTCGCGCGGCGGGAGCAGCGGGTGGCGTAACAAGTCGAGGTGGAACGCGCCGCTCTCGTCGAGGGTGGGCTCGGTCGCTTCCGTCTCGAGCGCGAGCGCCGCGCGCGCGAAGGCGAGATCGAGGTGCGCGAGCGCAGCGAGGTTCGCGTCTATCTCGGGCGCGTGGCGCGACGCCGTCTCGGAGAGCTCCGCGAGCACGCGGCGCGTCTCGCGCTCGACTGTCAGGTCCGCCTGCCGCTTGCGGTTGTTGAGCTCGACGACGGCCTCGGGCTCGACGAAGAACGTGGTGCCGCTCGCGGAAGCGTCGTGCACGATGCCCGGCACCTTGTCGCGCGAGCCGGCGCGCACCGGCAGCACGTAACGGTCGCCGCGCAGGGTGACGAAGGAATCCTGCAGCGCGCTCGCGACGTGCGGGTCGCTGAGGTAGCGCTCGATGCGCTCCTTCGCGGCCACCGTGAGCTCGCGGGCGGAGCGGCGAGCCTGCGCGAGCGCGGGCGATGCGGCGTCCGAGACCTCGCCGCTCGGATCGATCGCGCGTTCGATCTGCGCAGCGAGGTCCGCATGATCGATGATGCCGCTGGCGCTCGCAGCGAGCTGCGGCGCCAGACCGCGGCGGCGCGCGAGGAAGCGCCCGGCTTCGGAGCAAACGCGCAGCGTCGCCGCGAGGTCGAGCAGCTCCGCGCCCGCGAGCGCGCCACCGCGGGCGAGTCGCGGCAGCAGCGGATCGATGTTGCGCACGCCGGCGGCAGGCGTCACATCGCCGGCCGCGAGAATCGCCAGCGCCTCGCGCGTCTCCGAGAGCTGCTCACACGCGGCGCTGAGCGTGGGCGCAAACAGCGCGAGGCCGAGCGGGTCGAGCGCCGCCTGCGCGCGCGGCGTGCGCAGCTGCGCGTGCAGGCGCATCACCAGCTCGGGCCATTCGAGGCGCGTTAGAGTCTGTTCGGAGACGCGGAATGTCATCGCGGAACGGTTCATAGGGAAAGCCGCGCGCCTGTCACATTCCGGGGCGCGCCCGCCGATGAGGCCGCCATGCGCGACGAGCTGCTCACCGAAGCCGTGTGCGAGGCCACGCGCGATCTGTCGCGGCGCTCGACCCACGAGATCGTCGCAGCCATTCATGCCGCAGATCACACCGTGTCGGGCGCCGTAGCGCTCGTGTTGCCGGAGATCGAGCGCGCAGTCGATCTGCTCGTGCTCGCGCTGCAAGGCGGAGGGCGCTGGTTCAACGTCGGCGCAGGCACGAGCGGGCGGCTCGGCACGATCGACGCCGCGGAGCTGCTGCCGACCTTCGGGTTTCCGCCCGAGCGCGTGGAAGGCATCATGGCCGGAGGCCACGCGGCGCTGGTGCGCGCAGCGGAAGGCGCGGAGGACGACGCGCAGGCTGCGCGCGAAGCGCTGCGTGCGCGCGAGCTGATGCCGGGCGACGCAGTGCTCGCGATCTCCGCGAGTGGGCGCACGCCGTTCGCGCTCGCGGCGCTCGAGGAGGCGCTCGCGGTGGGAGCGCGCCGCATCGCGCTCACCTGCGACCCGGCGTCGCCGATCGCAGCCGCCGCCGAAATCTCGATCGCGCCACGGGTTGGCCCCGAAGTGATTACGGGCTCGACGCGCATGAAGGGCGGGCTCGCACAGAAGATGGTGCTGCACACGCTCTCGACCGCGGTGATGGTGCGGCTCGGGCGCGTCGAGGGAAACGAGATGACGAATCTCGTGCCGTCGTCGCGCAAGCTCGA
>JANNKN010000373.1:0-19705 GCA_031396315.1 Deltaproteobacteria bacterium | reverse complement strand
CAGAATCGCGATGCCGCACGCGGTCGGGTGGCCGCCGATGTTATGACTGAGCGCGACGCGCGCGTCCTTGATCTGGCGCTTGCCCGCCTTGCCGCGCAGTTGCAGCACGTTCTCGTAGATCATTCGGACGCCCGTCGCGCCGGTCGGGTGCCCGAACGCCTTGAGCCCGCCGTCCGTGTTCACGGGCAGCTCGCCCGACAACTCGAAGGTGCCGTTTGCGATGTGTTCCTTCGCGGCGCCCTTCTCGATGAACCCGAGATCTTCGTAGGTGAGCAGCTCGGTCAGCGTGAAGCAATCGTGCACCTGCGCGACGTCGATCTGTTCCATCGGATTCGTAATACCCGCCTGTGCGTAGACGTCGGCGGCGGCCCAGCCGGTCGGCTTCCACGAGAGGAAGTCGTTGCCGGGGTCCTTTTGCGGATTCGGCCCTGCGATGACGGTCACACCCTTCACGAGGATGCGATCGGCGCCGGGCTTCTTCGCGAGATCGGCGCGCGTGACGATCGCTGCCGCCGCGCCGTCGGTCTGCGCGGCGCAGTCGTAGAGCCCGAAGGGCCACGAGATCATGCGGCCGTTCAGCGCCTCGTCGAGCGTGATCTCGCGCTTCAAGAAGGAGTTGGGCGCGAGGCAACCATTCTTGTGATTCTTCACTGCGATCTTTGCGAGCTCCTCGCGGCCCGCGCCGTATTTGGCGAAATACGTCGCCGCGCACAGCGAGAACCAGCCCGCCGGCGTCTGCGGCAGATCGCGCACGCGGTCCATCATCACGCTCGGCCCGGAGACGCCGCGATCCTTCGGCTTGTCGTATCCGACCACGAGCACGGTGTCGTAGACGCCCGCCGCGATCGACATCACCGCGCAGCGAAACGCGTCGGTGCCCGTTGCGCAGTAATTACTGACCATCGTCACGGGCTTGCCGAACAGCTTGAGCGCATCGCTGCACTCGTGCGGGCCCTTGTTCGAGTAGATCGAGCCGGTGAAGACGGCGTCGATCTGGCGCTGCGGGTCTTCGATGCCGGCGTCGGCGTAGGCCTCATAGGTGGCGTCGACGATCATGTCGGACGGCGACTGGTCCCAGTTCTCGCCGAACTGACAGCAGCCGACCCCCACGATGGCGGCCTTGTCCCGCAGCGCGTCACTTCTCATTTGAACGTCCCCTCGTACGACCATCCGAGTCCCTTCCGAACTCGAGGCCACTGTTCGATCTCTGCTCGCCTCCGGCTCGCTGCGCGCGGCGCTGCGCGGCGCTTGCGCTCATCTCAGTTGCCCTCCGGAAGGGGCACGCCCTTCCAGTAGTAATTTGGCCGGCCGCCGGCCATGTGCACGCGCCGGAACTCGAATTCGACCGGCAGCCCGATGCGCATTTGCTCGGGCTTGATGTTCACGAGCTGGAGATGCACGCGCGCGCCGTCGACTTCGGTGACGGTCACGACCGTCGGCGGATCGGGCGTCGGAAAGAAGAAATCGAAGGTGTACGTCTGCACGGTGCCGACGCGATCGGAGAGGCGCACCAGCTCGAACTCGTCCTTCGCGAAGCAGCGCTCGCACACGCGCTGGATCGGGAACTGCACGCCGCCGCAGCGGCCGCATTTTTGGCCTTTGAACGAGACGTCTTCGTCGCGCTCGCGAAAGTGAATCGTGGCGGAGAGGCCTTGATCGCGGCCCGCGGCGTATTCCTTCGAATCGAGGCCGCGCGCGGCGCGGTAGCGGTCGTAGCTCGCGACGGCGCGGCGGCGCGCGAGGTGCCACGCGACGCCGCGCCGCGGCTCGAGCTTGCCGATCTGATCCGTCACCGCGAAAGCCATCGCCTCGGCGCCGTCGGCGTAAGCCGCGAGCAACACACGCTCACCTTGCTTCGCTTGCTCTAGCGCCGAGACGAGCAAGAGCGGTGCGAACGCGACGCCCGCGTTGCCGAGCTTCCCGAACAGCGGATCGACGAGCGCCGCCGCGTCGAGCTTCAGCGCGCGCGCGGCACCCTGATGACTGCGCGCGTCGGGGCCGAACAGCGCGACCCGCGTGAAGTCGCTCGCCGAAGCATTGAGCTTCGCGAGCAAGCCGCGCACCGCTTCCGTAATGCCTGGCGTGTAGCCCTCTTGCACGACGAAGCGCTCTTCCCAGCTGTGCACGAACGGATCGCCCTCGCTGCGCCACACGTCGACGATCTCGTCCGCGATCGCGTACGCGCCTTCGAAGGTGGCGATGGCGTCGGCGCCGCTCACGAGAAACGCTGCGGCGCCATCGCCGAACGCTTGCTCGAGCCCCGAGCCCGGCGCGCCGAGGCGCGCATCGCTCGCGACCACGAGCACGCGCTTCGCGCTGCCCGCCGCAACCGCGTCGAAGGCCGCGTGCAGCGCGTCGGTGCCTGCGCGCAGCGAGCCGGACACGTCGGTCGTGCGCACGTCGCGGCGCAGATCGAGCGCCTTCGCGACGAGTGCCGCCGCTTGCTTCTCCTTGAAGGCGTAGGTGGTGGACGCGAACAGCAGCGCGTCGACGCTCGCGCGATCGAAGCCGCGCAGGCAGTTGACCGCCGCGCTCACCGCCATCGTGACAGCGTCCTCGTCGTTCCAGGCGACCGAGCGTTCGGGGCCCCCATCCTTAGGGGGCCGGCCGGCCATCACCGAGAAGCCGAGACGGGTCGGCGGCACGTACGCGCCGAAGGAGACGATTCCGGCCATGGGCACTCCGAGGAGACTGGGCGCGTGATCAATTTCGAGCCGGGGCGTATCGTAACCCCGCGAAGTGTGCGCGGTCAAAGGTGGATTCCGAAGTCACCGCAGCGCAGAGCCCATTGGGGTCTGACCCCAATGGGCTCACTTGTTGGCGTCACGGACCGGCGAACGCGAAGCGCCGGCGCAATGCTCCCGCGCGATGCCGTCGTCACACGCTTCGGGCTCGCGCGTCGCGATCGTCACGGGCGCCTCCTCGGGAATTGGCGCGGCCTCGGCGCGGGCACTCGCGGGCGCCGGCTTTCGCGTCGTGCTCGCGGCGCGCCGGCTCGAGCGGCTCGAAGCGCTCGCGAAGGAGATCACAGCAGTGGGTGGCAACGCGCTGCCCGTGGCCGCGGATCTCGCGCGCGAGGCCGACTGCGTGGAGCTCGTGGCGCGCGCACTGCGCGAGCTCGGGCGCATCGACGTGCTCGTCAACAATGCCGGCTTCAGCCCCGGTGCGCCGATCGAGCTGCTGCCGCGCGCCGAGATGAGCCGCACCTTCGAAGTGAACCTGATTGCCGCGCTCCACCTAACAGGCTTGGTCGCGCCGGTGATGCGCGAGCTCGGCGGCGGGCGCGTGATCAACATCGGCTCGCTCGCGGGCAATGTGCCGGCGCCGATCGCCGTCACGTACGCCGCGACGAAGGCCGGCATGGAGATGGCGACGCGCTGCATTCGGCTCGAGCTGGCGCCGTGGAAAATTCGGCTCTCGCACGTGGTGTGCGGCTTCGTCGACACCGAGACGTTCGAGAACACGAAGGCGACCGTCGAGCACATTCGCCGCGACCCGAACAGCCCGTATCGCAAGCTGTTGCTCGACCTCGATGCGTTCGCCCAAAAGCAAGTTGCGGGCGCGCTCCCGCCCGAGACGGTCGCGCGCGTCGTTCTGAAAGCCGCGACCGCGCGCCGCCCGCGCGAGACGTACTTCACGCCGGCGTCGGCGCGCCTTCAGCGCGCCTTCCTGAGCGCGCTGCCCGAGCGCTGGCTGCAAGCGCTGCTGCGCCGGCTCTACCACATCGAGGCGGCCTGAATGAGGTGAAGGCCGGGGACGTTCCTCCTTGTTCGCGGGCTAGGCGTCGCCGCGCGAACAAGGAGGAGCGTCCCCGGGGTTCTCCTTGTTACGCGCCTTCGCGCTGCACCGCGAAGCGTGCGGTGTAGTCCGCGAACGCGGCGTCGACTTCGCCCGTGCTGAGGCCGAAGCCTTCGAGCGTGTAGCGGTGTGCGCCGTGTTCTTCGCGCGGGTGTGCGGCCACGTAGTCGCGCATGCGGCGCTCGAACTCGGGCGTGAGTGCGAGGCCGAAGTGCGCGTAGATGCGGCGCACGCAGCCGACGGCGTCGGCGGCGATTTCGTGGAAGTGCAGATCGACGAACTGGTTCGCCTGCGCGGCATGCTTCGCCCGCGCGCGCATGCCCCTGCGCAGCGTCTCGGACCACGCCTGCAGCTGCTGCTTGCCGAGCGCGTGCGGATCGAGCGCGTCGCTCGCGACCTGGCGCAGCGTCCACTCGAGCGACGACACCGAGGGCACCACGCGGCGCGGGTCGCGATGCGTCTGCACGATCAGCGCATCGGGGTACTCGGCGAGCAGCGCGTCGATCGTGCCGAGGTGCCCCGGCGATTTCAGCACCCAGCGCTCCTTCGCAAAGCGCGACTGCAAGTGCTGGAGGAAACGCTTGTGCCAGGCGTAACAACCGCGCATGTCGGCAGCGAGTAGCCAGCGCTGATAGCTCGACACGTCGAAGCACATCTCGAAGCGGATGCTCGCGAACTCCGAGGCGGTGATGACGATGCACTCCTGCGGCAGCGCTGCGCCTACGGGGTGGATCGCCTCGATGCCGCGCGCGAGCTCGCGGAGCTGCGCGAAGCGCCACTCGCTCTTCGCGATGCGCGCATCGCTCTCGTAGCTCGCGGCCTCCGCCGGCGGGCACGGCTCATCGATCTCCCAGGAGAGCGGCGAGCGATGCGCGGGATCGAGCGCGAGCAGGCTGTAGAGCAGCGTCGTGCCCGTGCGCGGCAGGCCGAGCACGAACAGTGGCCGCGTGATTCGCTGCGCCGCGACCTCGGGGTGGCGGCTGCGCCAATCGACGAGGCGCAGCCGGCAGATCAGCAGCTCGAGCACCTGGCGGCGCGCGAAATAGCGGCCGAAGGCGTTCAGCTTCGCGTCGCGCTCGAGGGACTCGAGCAGTACGCGCAGGCCCGGGAGGAACGTCTCGGGGCCGAGGTCGTCGAGCTTGGCCTCGGAGCGCGCGGCTGCGAGCAGCGAGCCCTCGCCGAGCGAGAAGCCGCGCACGCCGAGCTTCGACGCACCGCGGCCGAGCGCGTTGAACGCGCGAATCGGCAGCGGGCGGAAAGGCGGAGGCGGCGCGTGCGACATGCGCGCGGCAGTTTGCCGTGCGCGGCGCGCGCGACAAGGCGCTGAATCAGCGCCCGCGGCTCCCGTTGTGCACGCTGCCACCGCGTAGCTGCGATCCGCGCGAGCCGCTCTGGCCGCTGCGATGCACGGAGCCGGGCTCGGGGCTCGAGAAGCTCGTGCCCGAACTCGCCGCTGAGGTCGTGCCCGTGAGGGGGCCCTGCGTCCACTGGCGCTGGCTCGCGTGCTCGATGCTTTCGGGAACTTGCTCGCTCGATTTGGAGCTGCCGCTCGCGAGCGCGCCATAGCCGCTCTCGCCCGTAATCAGCGGACGCTTCGTGGGCGGCGCCTCTTGGTGACGGCTCTGCATGTGCGAGTCGTCCCATGCCACCGCCGGGGGCGGCGCAGCCGGCGCAGGCGCTTCGGCAGAGGCGCTCCCACCCGCCAACATCGAGATCAAGATCCCCAGCATTCGCAGCCGCATGTTCGACCTCCGCGTCGAGTGTGTCGCGCGGAGCCGCGGCGAGGTGACGCGCAGAACTCGTTAGGGGCGCACAGGCCGCGCGGATTCGGGCCCTGGCGGCGGCGGATATTCCGCAAATTGCGGCAGCTCACCGGCAATCTCGAACCACGGCGCCTTCGCCGACACGAAGATGTGTCGCGCCTCGCGCAGGCCCGGATCGTCCTCGAGCGAGCCGCACGGAATCACGGCCAGACCGCGCGCGGAGCTCGCGAACGGCTGCGGCGCACCGCAGTCTCCGCAGAAGCACTGCGTGAAACGCTGCGCCTCCGGAAGCTTGTATGCGCGCAGTCGCTCCTCGCCGCGCAGCCAGCGGAAGTGCTCGAGCCCGACGACGAGATTCGACGCGTGCGCTGCGGCGCGCGCCTTGCGGCAGCGCGAGCAGTGGCAGTTGGTGATGCCGCCGCCTGCGAGTGGACCGGCAAGCTCGTAGGCGACGCCACCGCAGAGGCACGCGCCGCGCACCGCATCCGCGACGGGCTCGGTCGCGCGCCGAGTCGGCAGCTCGGGATCGCTCGAGGACGAACCGGCGTGCTGCGGCAGCGAATCGCAGATCTCATGCCACGGCGCCTTCGACGCCACGAAGATGTGCTTGCTAGGCCGCACCCCGAGCTCGCCCTCGAGCGTGGCGGCGGGCATCTGTACTTCGTCTTGCCAGCGCACCGGCAGCTTTGTTCCGCAGCGCCCGCAGAACGTGCGCGTGAGCACGCGCGACGAGGCAAAGCTCCGAGCGTTCGCCTCGCCGCGTGCCCAGCGGAATGCGCTCGCAGGCGCGCCCACGAACGTGCTGAAGGCGGTGCCGTGAGCCTTGCGGCACAGCGAACAGTGGCAATGCGTCATCCACGCGAAGGGCGTCGACACCTCCCAAGCGATGTCGCCGCACAGGCAGCTGCCGCTCGTCATGAGACCTCCTGATTAGGCGCGCAGCGCCGCGAGGCCGACGCCCGCGAACACGAGCAGCGCGCCGGCCAGTGCGTCGAGCGCCGCAGACCAGCGCGCGTCGCGCGCGAGGCCGCGGGCGTGAGCCGCCAGTGCGGCATAGAGCGCGAGCGCGGCGAATTCGATCGCGACGGAGCTCGCGCCGAGAATCACGATCTGCCGCACGACGCTCCCGTTCGGCTCGACGAACTGCGGGAGGATCGCGATGAAGAAGAGGAGCGCCTTCGGATTCGCAGCCTGCATCACGAAGCCGCGCAGGAATGCCCGGCGGCCTGGTGGCGGGGCCAGCTCGGGCATGCTCTCGCGGCGCGGCGCGTTTCGCGCGGAGATCGCAGCGAGGATCGCCTGCACGCCGATCACTACGAGATAAAGAGCACCGCCCCACTTCACGAGCGCAAACAAGCGTGGCGAAGCGGCGAGCAGCGCACCGACGCTCGTCGCAGACAACGCGAAGTAGAGCGTGTTCGCGGCGAGGATGCCGAGTGTCGCCAGCAAGCCTTCGCGTACGCCGCGCGCGAGCGCAGTGCCGATCACGAGCGTCACGGCGATGCCGGGCGTGAGGCTCAGTGCGAGCTCGGTCGCGCAGAAGAGCAGCCACGTCTCGAGCTTCATCGCGCTCCGCTTCGCGCCTCGCTGTCAGGCCCCGACGCTCTCCGCGACAAGCTCGCAGTGATCGTCGGTCGTGCCGAAGGCGTGCTCGAGCACGAGCGCGCGCTTCAGGAAATAGTGCGGCGGCATCTCCCACGTGAAGCCCATGCCGCCGTAGATTTGGATGCACGTGCGCGCGTTCTTCAGCGCCGCCTCGCCCGCGACCACGCGCGCCGAGGAGACGGCGCGCGCGGCTTCTCCGATCGCTGCGTCGTCGCAGGTCGCGCCCGCGGCGTAGACCGCGGCGCGCGCGGCCTCGGTGCGCACGTGCATGTCGGCGGCGAGATGCTTGATCGCCTGGAACGACGCGATCGGGCGATCGAACTGCTCACGCTTCTTCGCGTACTCGACCGCGAGCGCGAGCGTCGTCTCCGCGATGCCGAGCTGCAGCGCCGCACTCAAGAGCGCGCCGTCGCGCCGCCAGCGCGCCGCAGCCAAGGCATCCCCGATCACCGCACCCTGCGGCAGTGCCGCGACGTGACGCACCGGCGTGAGCGGATCGAGCGGCGTCGCGAAGTCGCTGCCGGTGAGCGTGCTCGCTGGCGCCTGCGTGACGCCGCTTCGGCCCAACACCACGAACGCATCCAGCACGCCGGCGTGCTCGACGAGCTGCGGGCGATTCGTCGGGTGCGTGTCGTCGAGGCCGCCGACGATCGTGTCGCCGTTCGCCGCGCCGTCGACCGCACCGGCTGCAAGCTGGCTCCACACGAGCGGGCCGGGCACGAGCCGTCGCCCGAGCTCGCTGAATACGAGCACGGCCTCCGCCATGCCGAGGCCAATGCCGCCCTGCGCCTCGGGCAGCCGCAGCGAGAACACGCCCATCTCCGCGAGCTGCTTCCAGCGCTCGCGCGTCACCGGCGTCTTCTCGAGTACGCCGAGCGCGTCGATCGGAAACTCCTGCTCGCAGAAATCCCGAATGCCCTGCTGCAGCGCGAGCTGGTCGTCGTTGAGTGAGAAGTTCATGCGCTTTCCCTGATTATCGCGGTTCGCGCGGCATGCCGAGGATGCGCTCGGAAACGATGTTGCGCTGGATCTGGCTCGAGCCCGCGGCGATCGTAAGCGAGAGCGTGTTGAGGAAGGTGTCGTTGATCTCTACGACTGGCAGGCGCGCGAAATCGTCGCGCGCGAGGCCGGCGCGACCGAGTAGGCGATGGCCGAACTCGTAGACGCGCTGGTTGAGCTCGGTGAACGCGAGCTTCAGCGCCGAGCCCCCGAGCCCCGGCACGCCCGTCTTCTGCACCTCGCCGATCTGCCATTTCACGAGCGCCCAGAGCGCGTCGGCCTCGGCTGCCAGGTGCCCTAATTCCCGCCGCAAGGCGCGGTCTTCCCACGCGCTCGCGTCGTCCCGCGTGAGCTGCTTCGCGAGCTTCGCCATGTCGCGCAGGAACTGCGTCAGCTCGATGATGTCCGCAGCCCAGGCGGTGCCGCGTTCGAAGCGCAGCGTCACGTTGGTGATGCGCCAGCCGTCGTTCTCGGCGCCGACGACGTTCTCGCACGGGATGCGCACGCCCTCGAGAAACATCTCGCTGAAGTCGCTTTCGCCGCGCAGCGTGGGCAACGGGCGAATCTCGATGCCCGGCAAGTTCATCGGCAGGATCAGCCAGCTGATGCCCTTGTGCTTCGGTGCCGTGGGATTCGTGCGCACGAGCAGCTCGCAATAATCGGCGCGCTGCGCGAACGAGGTCCAGATCTTGTGGCCGGTGACGACATAATGATCGCCGTCGCGCACGGCGGCCATCTTCAATGCCGCGAGGTCGGAGCCCGCGATCGGCTCCGAGAAGCCCTGGCACCAGACTTCCTCGCCGCGCAGGATGCGCGGCAAGTGCCGCTGCTTCTGCAGCTCGGTGCCCTCGGCGATCAGCGTCGGTCCGCCATGGCGCAGGCCGACGAAGTTCATGCCGACGTAGGGCGCCTTGGCGCGCGCGGTTTCTTCGTAATAAACGAGTTCTTCGGTGAGCGTCGCGCCGCGGCCGCCGTAGGCTTTCGGCCAGTTCACACCGGCGTAGCCCGCGTCGAACAGCTTGCGCTGCCAGCCGAGATCCCAGGCGCGGCGCGCGTCCCAATCGTCGCGCGGCGGCGGCGCGCCGTGCTTCGGCGCTTCGGCCGCGAGCCACCCGCGCAGCGCGCTGCGGAATTTCTCGTCGGCGTCCGAATATCGAAGATCCATCGCGTCATCCTCTCGCCGCTCGGGCGCTGCCCGACGGAAGCGGCGGAGATTGACGCAATGCGCGCCGTCGTGACAAGGCGCGCCGAGCGCCCTCACCCGCCGCTGGCGGCGCTCCGGAATTCGGGCGACTCGAACGCGCTCACCATGGCGTCGAGGATCTCGCGCATGCTCTGGTTGGCCGCGCTGGAGAAGCCGTCGAACGGATTCAGCGAGAAGCCGTCTCCCTCGAAGGACTGCGACCAGAGCGATGCGCCCTCGGCGCTCCGCAGCGTGACCGTGGCGCGCGCGCTGCCCCAAGCCGGCACGATCGGCACGAACCAGGTGTAATTGTTGAACCTGAAGCGCTCGACGTCGCACTCGAGCGTGCGGCCAGCCGCCGCGCCTTCGCCGCCCGCGCCGACGGCGTAGCCGGCGTGAACGAGGGCGCGGCGCACCTGCTTCATGACCTCGCGATTCGCGATCTGGGCGCGCGTGTTCTCGGCCGAGGGCTTGCTGGCGTCGACGACGAAGATCGGCACGGCCGGAATCGAGAACAGCGTGACGCGCCCCCAGCCGACGCGGCCCGGGATACCCGTCGTGCTCTCCGCCGCGCGCAAAGCGCCGGCTCCCTGCGCGGGCTCGCCAGCAAGCGGAACGTCTTTCAGTGCGATCGTGCAGCCGAGGCTGCAAAGCAGCGCGAGCAGCGCAGCAGCGGCGTTCGGCCTGTGGAAGCGAATCATCATGTTCTCCCTGCGGCACCCGATTGCGCGCATCCTAACAGCCCAAGCCGCGCAGACTGGGAAGAAGTTGCGCCGACGCTCCGGTAGCGTTGCGCCCATGCGCTTCACGCTTCAGCTTCCAACGGACAAAGTCGCGCACGCCGCGGACTTCTTGACGGGCGCCGCGATCGGCGCGATGGCGCGCGCGGCCGAGGACGCCGCCTTCGACGCCGCGTTCGTGACGGATCACCCCGCGCCCGGCGACCGCTGGCTCGCAAGCGGCGGCCATCACGCGCTCGATCCATTCGTCGCGCTCGCGTTCGCGGCCGCCGCGACGACGCGCCTGCGCTTGCAGACGCACGTGCTGATCGCCGCGTATCGCAACCCATTCCTGGTTGCGAAAGCGCTCGCGAGCCTCGACGTCGCATCGGGCGGCCGCGTCATCGCCGGCACCGCGGCGGGCTACCTCGAGCCCGAGTTCGCGGCACTCGGCGCGCGCTTCGACGAGCGCAACGAGCTCGCCGACGAGCTGCTCGGTGCGCTGAAGCGCATCTGGTGCGAGCCCGGCCTCGCGCTCGCGGGGCGACACTTTTCTGCGTCGGGCAATACCGCGCTGCCGCGGCCGCTGCAGACGCCGCATCCTCCGCTCTGGATCGGCGGCAACAGTCGGCGCGCGATTCGCCGCGCGGTCGAGCTCGGCGACGGCTGGCTGCCCTTTCCCGCGCCTGGGAAATTGGCCAAGCGCGTCGGAACCGCTGCGATGGAGAATGAAGAGGACCTCGCGCGCGCCATCGCGTATGCGCGCGAGCATGCGCAGCGCGTTGGCCGAACGGCGGCGCTCGACATCTGCTTCTCGCCATTCGGGCTCGACATGCGCGCCGACGGCTTGCCCGAGCCGCGCTCAGTGATCGACACCGCGGGGCGACTCGGCGCGCTCGGCGTCAGCTGGCTCGCGATCACACTGCCGTGTGCGACCCGCGCGGAATTCTGCGAGCGCGCGGCTTGGTTCGGACGTGAAGTGATCGCGCAGGCCCGCTGAGCTTTCGCGCAAGTGAACTTGCCCGGCGCGCTTTCTGCTGCGACGCGCATTTGAGAGCGCGGGCGAGCCGCCCACCGTAGTAGGATCGCCCCGGGTGAGACCTGGGAGGGGCCAATCCATGCGGGTCGTCGTTCGATCGCTGCTGTGCGTGATGTGCTGCGCGCTCCTCGGTGTCGGCGCAGCATCCGCCGCGACCGTGACGGTCTTGATGACGGGAACCTGGGACGCGGTCGCCGATACGGCCGGCGTGCTGGATGGCTCGATCACCGTCGGCGGCAGCTTTGCGGCGACGTTCACGTATGACGATTCGGTGAAAGACTGCGAAGCGTTCGTTGGAATCGGATGCTTCCTAATGAACGGGGACGTCGGGAGCCTGGTCTTCACGACCGGGAACTATTCGTTCATGGATCAGGGCGTTTCTCAGAATGGAGTCGGCACGGAGGACAGCGTCCAGGGTGTCGATCTCGTCGGCCTGTTCTTCGATCGCTACCTGCTAACTGGATCATTGCCCTCGGGCGTCGCGCTCACGCCGTCTGCATATGCGAACCCGACTCTCTCCGACTACAACGAGACCGCGCTCGTTTCGGATCGCCTCACGGACATTCCCTGGGATGCGACCCTCTTCGACACGAACTTCTACTTCTTCGGCCCCATCACCGGACGCAGCGCCCAGGACTACATAGAGTTCAACGGCGCGATCACGAGCCTCAGCGTCGTGCCCGAGCCCTCGGTCTCGATGTTCGCTGCGCTCGCTCTGGCGGGCTTCGCGTTGCGCAGGCGCTGCCGCTAGCCCGCACCTTCGTCACGCGGCAGCAAGCCTTCTCAAGTGGGCGCACTCCGGGGCCGAAATGGCCTTCGAGGAGTGGTGCTTTGTGCGTGCCGCCGGGCCGGTCGCCTTGCTATTCACGCTCGCCGCATTCGCCTGCGGTGGCGAAGGCGCCGTCGTGCCCCGCGCGTTCCTCGGCCGTTGGGTCTCCGACGATTCTCGCTATGAGGGCCGCTCGCTCACGATCTCGCAGCGCTCGCTGATCTTCGCGTCCGACCAAACCACCTCCGAGAACTTCGCCGTGCGTGGGGTCGAGACGCGGGAGCTCGAGAACGGATCGACGGCGATCGCCATCACTTACGGAAACGACGACGCCGACGACCTCGTGCTGAGCGTTCAGCTCCATGCCACCACACCCGCTTCGCTGCAGATCGGCGAACGCACCGAGCGCTGGACCCCCGCGCCCAAGAACACGGGACTCCAATGAGGAGCGAGAGCTTCTTCGCAAACCCGTCCTTCCGAGCGCACTTGCTCTGGGTGACGACTGGCTTCACCACCGCACTACTCGGGGTCGGCGCGGCCGCCGTATTCGTCCCGCTCTTCCAACGCTTCGACCTGGGCGGCGGCTCGGATCGCGAGCTCGCGCGCCTCACATTCGAAGTGCTCGACCTGCACGCGAAGCTCTGGCCCGTGGTGGGCGTGTCGCTGCTCTCGACGCTCGTCTGCTCTTGGCTGCTGTATGCGCGCATGCGCGGCCCGCTGTTCCGCTTCGTCACGGCCTTTCGCACGCTCTCGGCCGGCAGCGTGCCCGATGCAGTCGTGATCCGCGCGACCGACTATGTGCAGGACGAGTGCGCCGAGCTGAACGCGATGCTTGCGACATTGCGCGAGCGAGAGCGCGCGCGATCGAATGCGCTCGCGCGCCTCGAAGAGCGCGCGGCCGCACTCGCTGAATGGGCGAGCGCGCACGGCAGCGCAGATGCGATCGCGCTTGCGAACGCGCTCGAGGCCGAGTGCAAGGCACTGCGTCCGGCGGGAACGAAGCCGTAATGACGCGAGTGCGAGCGTACTCGGCGGGCTTCACGCTCGTCGAGGTCATGATCGCCGGCGCAATCCTCGGCGTGCTCGCAGCACTCACGATGACGAACTACCAGATCTACATCGAACGCGTCCGCGTTGCGCGCGCAATCATCGAAATGAAGGGGATCTCGACGTATCTCGACACGATTCGCAATGATGGCGGACGTCTCCCCGTGACTCTCGCCAGCATAAGGCTGTCGCAAAACGATCCGTGGCGCCGCCCGTACATCTACCGGCGAATCGCCGGTACGCCGCCATTCCTCGTTCGGAAGGATCAATTCCTCGTCCCCCTCAACTCCGACTACGACCTCTACAGCCTTGGGGTCGACGGACTCAGCAAGCCCGCGATCACTCACCCGGAATCACTCGACGACGTCGTTCGAGGCGCGAACGGTGGCTTCATCGGCCTGGCGCGGAACTATTAGGTATGGCACTCGGCGGCTGGATCGAGGGGCGCTTCCTCCGCAGCCGCGTCGCGCGCAGGATCTTCTTCGTCGTGATCACGAGCTCGCTGCTGCCGATCTCGCTGTTCGCAGCCGTCACCTGGCTCGCGGCCTCGGGGCAGCTCGAGAGCGATGCCCACGCGCGGCTCGGGCGCGAGGCGAAGCAGCTCGGCATGCGCGCGCTCGAGCGGCTCGTGCTGCTCGACACCGTGCTCGCAGCGCCAAACGTCGCCCAGGGGAATCCGTTCCTCGCCGGCAAACTGCGCGGCCTCTCGGTCGCGCACGATGACGCCGGGCTCGCGCTCTCTGCGCCTGAACGCGCGCACCTCGCTACCGGCGCATCGCTGCTCCGCGTCGCCGCAGGTTTCCCCCCGCGCATCACGTTGATTCGGCCGCGCGGCGCGGGTGAACTGCTCGTCGCCGAGGTCGAGGCGAGCTTCCTGTTCGCCGCGGAGACGCTGCGCGCGAACGCCGGTGTCCGCATCGAGAGCGCCGTGGGCGTGCTGCTCGAGCAAGCGCTCGAGGGCGACGACACGCCCGTAGGCGAGTCGTGGGAGATCTTCCTGCGCGGAGCCTTCGGCGCCGATTCGTGGCGCGTAACGGTGGCCGAGCCGCGCAGTGCCGTGCTCGCCGCGCTCGACGACTTCCGCATTTCGTTTGCGCTGATCGCGGCCGGTGGCCTGCTGCTCGTCGCGCTCTCGACCTCGATCCTCGTACGCCGCAGCCTCGGCCCGATCGAGACCCTGCACGAGGCCACGCGCCGGCTCGCGGAGCGCGACTATGCGGTGCGCGTCAACCTGGTCGGTGGCGACGAGTTCGCTGCGCTCGGCGCCTCGTTCGACGCGATGGCCGCCCGCATCGAGCGCCACGTCGGCGTGATGCAGCGGCTGAACGGTGTCGGCGCCGCGCTCTCGAGTGAACGCGAGCTGGACCACTTGTTACGCTCGATCGTCGAGGGCGCGCGCTTCGTCACGGACGCGGCCGTCGGCGTGCTCTACTTGCTCGACGATGCCGATCGGCTCGAGCGCCGCATCTTGAGTGGAGCACCGAGCGCGAACGAAATCACGCTCAGCTCGCTCGCCGAGCGCGCACTCGTCGCGTGCGAGGCCGAGCACGACCGTGCGCTCGAAACGCTCTCCCTGCCGATGCGCAATCACGAGGGCGCGTTCATCGGCGTGCTTCAGCTCTCGGGCGCCGCGTTCCCGGCGGAGGCTCGCGCAATCGCCGAGTCGCTCGCCTCGCAGACCGCGATCGCGCTCACGAAGGACCGGCTCGCGAGCGAGTTCCGCGCGCTGTTCGAGGGCTTGATCCAGCTGATCGTCCACGCGATCGACGAGAAGTCGCCGTACACCGGCCAGCATTGCCGGCGCGTGCCGATTCTCACCGAGCTGATCGCCGACGCGGCGTGCGCGACGCAGGCCGGCGCGCTCAAGGAGTTCGCGCTCAGCGACGCGGAGCGATACGAGCTGCGCATCGCCGCGCTGCTGCACGACTGCGGCAAGGTGACGACGCCGGTGCACGTGCAAGACAAAGCCACGAAGCTCGAGGCGATCACCGACCGCATCGAGCTGATCGATGCGCGCTTCGAGATTCTGCGGCGCGACGCGAGGCTCGCGCTGAGCGCTTCGCCCAGCGAGTCGCCGGAGAGCGCCAGCGCACTCGAAGCGCATTTGCAGCGACTCGACGCGGATCGCGAGTTCTTGGGCCACGCGAACGTGGGCGGTGAGTTCATGGATCCCGCTGCGCAACAGCGCGTGCGCGAGATCGCCGCGCGCTGGCGGTTCAGCGACGCGACGGGCGCCGAGCGGCCGCTGCTCAGCGCCGAAGAGGTCGAGAATCTCACGATCTCGCGGGGCACGCTGAACGCGCGCGAGCGAGAGTTGATCAACCATCACGTCGTCGCGTCGATTCACATGCTCGAGCAGCTGCCCTATCCGCGTTCGCTGCGCGGCGTGCCGGCGATCGCGGGCGCGCATCACGAGCGCATGGATGGGCGCGGCTATCCGCAAGGACTCGTGCGCAATCAGATCTCGATGCAGGGCCGCATCCTCGGCCTCGCGGACGTGTTCGAGGCGCTCACCGCGAAAGATCGCCCGTACAAGCCGGGCATGCCGCTGCGGCGCGCGCTCACGATCGTTCAGGGCATGTGCGACGAAGGCCACGTCGATCCGGACTTATTGGAAACCTTCCTGCACGAGAAAGTCTATCTGCGCTACGCGGTGCAGTACCTCGATCCGGAGCAAATCGACGACGAGTTCCTCGACGAGGCGATCGCGCTCGGACTCGCGCCGCGAGCCTAATGGCCAGCGGCGAGGATTTGGCGCGCGCGATCCAGCGCGCTGCGCACATCCGGAAGTGCGTTCTCGTCGCCGATGCGTTCCAGCAGGCCGCTGCGCTCGATCGCGATCAGCGGCTGCGCGTGGACGCCCGAGAGCAGCAGCACGGTGCCGTCGCGCTTCGTCTGCCCGAGCAGATCCTCGAGCGCGCGCAGCCCCGACGCATCGACCACGATGACGTCGCGCATGCGCAGGATCATCACGCGCGGGCGCTGCTCCATCTGCCGCACGGCATCCTTGAACTTCGCGACGGCGCCGAAGAAGAGCGTGCCGTACAGCTCGAACATCTCGACGCCCGGCGGTACGTCGAGCAGGGCCAACGCATCGGGGTCGTTGGCAGGCGCCTCCTCCTCGCTCGCCATGCGTCGCACGACGCCGGTCTCGCTGATCTCGGCCATGCGGCGCATGAACAGGAAAGCGGCGAGCACCATGCCGGCCTGGATCGCGACCGTGAGGTCGATCGCGACGGTGAGCGCGAAAGTCGTGAGCATCACCATCACATCGCTGCGCGGCGCCTTCAGCAGGCTCCGGATGACGTGCAGCTCGCTCATGTTCCACGCGACGACGAGCAGGATGCCGCCGAGTGTTGCGAGCGGGATCATGCCGGCGAGATCCCCGAGGAAGTAGAGGATCGCGAGCAGCGTGAGCGCGTGGACCATGCCCGCGATCGGCGTGCGCGCGCCGCTCTTCACCGCGGTCGCGGTGCGCGCGATCGCGCCGGTCGCGGGGATGCCGCCGAATAGCGGCGACGCGAGGTTCGCGATGCCCTGGGCGACCAGCTCCATGTTCGAGCGGTGCCGCGTCCCGATCATGCCGTCGGCGACGACCGCCGACAGCAGCGACTCGATTGCGCCGAGCAGCGCGATCGAGATCGCGTCCGGGAAAACCGCCCGCACGTCGGCGAAGGAGAAGCTCGGGAAGCTCGGCATCGGCAAGCTGGACGGCACGGCGCCGAAGCGGTCGCCGATCGTCTCGACCGGAATCCCCAACAACTGGACTGCGGCGGTGGTCAGGACGATCGCGACGAGCGACCCCGGTACGCGCGGCAAGATGCGCGGCCACACGGCGACGAGCGCGGTCGTGCCGAGGCCGATCGCCACCGCGGCGAGCTGCACGTCGCCGAGATGCGCCCAATAAGTGGCGATCTGATCGACGAACGCCGCCGGCAACCTGTCGATCTCGAAGCCGAACACGTCGCGCAGCTGCGAGGTCGCGATGATCAGCGCGATGCCGGCAGTGAAGCCGACCGTGACCGGGAACGGCACGAACTGGATCACGGTGCCGAGGCGCGCGAGCCCCATCCCGATCAACAGTACGCCCGCGATCAAGGTTGCGAGCGCGAGCCCTTCATAGCCATGGCGCTGCACGACGCCGTAGACGATCACGACGAAAGCGCCGGTCGGACCGCCGATCTGAACGCGGCTGCCGCCGAGCGCGGAGATCAGGAAGCCGGCGACGATCGCGGTGGCGAGGCCCCGCGCCGGCGAGACACCCGACGCGATGCCGAACGCAATCGCCAGTGGCAGCGCGACGATGCCGACGATCACCCCTGCGACGACGTCGCGCGCAACGTCGCGCGCGCTGAGCCCTTCGCGCAGCACCGTAATGAGCTTCGGCTCGAAGCGGCTGCTCAAGCGGGTCGCAGCGGAGGGACCGTTCGGCGCGTTCTCCATGGGCGACACGAGTTAGCGCTTGGCGCTCGTTTTCTCGCGGGGCTCTCCCAGGAAATGCGCGGGCGTCTGCCCGGAGCCGGCGGGACCATGCCTTCACGGCGGGCGACGAAGAACCACCGGCAGGGAGCGCGCAGCTTCCGAGATAATCGTTCGCAACTACTAGGAAAAATAAAGCCTTCCGCGCATATGCCGATACCCCCTCATCACGCCGCACAGAGCCGAGAGGGCCTGCCGAATGTCGCTGGGTACCAAAGCGCCCTGGATGGTATTGGCGCTCGCAGCCGCGACGCCCGCGTGGTGCGAAGTCGAGATCGGCGCAGACCTGACCACTGCTAGCGCCTACGTGTGGCGCGGGCTGACCGTGGTGAGCGGCCCTGTCTTACAGCCGTCGGCGTACGTCACTCGCTCTTTCGGTTCTGCGTCCGTGTCGGCCTCGATCTGGTCGAACATCGAGCTCGGCAAATACGACGGCGCCTCGGATGTCAGCGAGAGCGGCGGCACTTCCGCCTTCAACGTCGCGGAGGTCGACCCTTCGCTCGAGCTGAGCCTGCCACTCGGGAATCACGCCCTCGCACTCGGCGTCGATGGCTTCCTCTACACGAACGACACCGGCTACACGGCCGACGACAATGCCGCAGAGATCTGGGCGCGGCTCGAGATCGCGCTCCCAGGCTCGCCGAGCTTGAGTGTTTGGCACGACGTGACTCGGATCGACGGGAGCTACGCCGAGCTCGGCCTCTCGCATTCGCACGCGCTCACGGAAGCGATCTCGCTCGAGCTCGCGACCGCCGCCGGTTGGAGCCTCTCTCAAGGGAATGAGCTGCGCGCCGATGGCAGCGTCCGCGAGCCGGGCAATTTCTCCGACGACGGCTTCACGCATTGGGAGGGCTCGGCTGGGCTGACGCTCGCATGGCGCCGCCTCACGATCACGCCTTCGCTCGCCTTCGTGATCGGAGCCGATCCTTGGGTGAGGCTCGCTTCGGCGTCGGACTCGCGGGATCTGAAGATTTGGGGCGCGATCTCGATCGCCAGTAGCGTCGGGCCCGCGGAGTAACGCATTGGACCTGCGAGCCGCCACACGATCCCTGCGCTGGCGAATGTTCGCGTTCGCCACGGGCGTGTCGGCGGTGTTCGTCGCTGGCACCTGGGCGGTCCAGCGCATCGTCGTGCAGCCGGAGTTCGCAGCAATCGAAGAGCGCGAGGCGGAGACCGATCTCGAACGCGTCGCGACCGCCATCGCGCACGATGGAGACACTCTCGCGAGATCCGCCCAGGACTACGCCGCCTGGGACGATTCGCTGGACTACGTGAACACGCGGGATCCCGAGTTCGCGCGGAGCAACCTGATACCCGAGACGCTCGCGAATCTCGGCATTGACGCGATGTTCTTCTTCGATCGACGCGGCGACCTCATTTGGGGAAAGCGCCTCCACGCCGAGGCGGGCGAGCTCGTCGCCGACGCGAGCCTCGCTGCGCTCGTCAGGGATCCACGCTTCGGGCTGCTCAAACATGCCCATACGGACTCGAAGAAGAGCGGAATTCTCACTCGCGGCGATCGCATCGTCATCGCTGCATCCGCCGTAATCACGAACTCCGCGAAGACTGCGAGTCCCGGCGGCAGCGTCGTCGTCGTGCATCTGGTGGATGCTGCGGCAGTTGCCAGGTTCAGCTCGCAGGTGCGAGTCCCGCTCGCGCTGATGGCACTTGGTGGCGCCGAAGCTGTAGACGTCGCCGTTGCCGAGCGGCTTGCCGAGGGTCAGCGCCACTGGTCGGATTCCTCGAACCCGGAAACGTTGGTCGCTTACTCCACGCTTTCCGACGTCCGCGGTCAGCCGAAGCTCTTGGTGCGAATCGAGCTTCAGCGAGAAACCAGCCGTCGCGCTGCGGAAGCCGCGAACCTCGCGGCTGCGATCGCCGCCGTCGGAGGCGCCGCGCTGCTGTTCGGAATGAGGCGCATCCTCACGCGGCTCGTCGTCTCGCCGCTCGAGCTGCTCGCGACCCACGCACGCCAGGTTGGACAGAGCGGCGACCTGCATGCGCGCATCGGGCTCACAACGCGCGACGAAATCGGCGTGCTCGCCGTCGAGTTCGACTCGATGGTCGCGCGCCTCGAGCGATCGCAAGCTGAGCTCGTCGAGGTCGCCCGCGGCGCGGGGCGCGCGGAGATCGCGCGCGCCGTTCTGCACGACATCGGCAACGTGCTCACGACCGTCACGATTTCGACCGAGCTGCTGAACGATCGCTGCGAGCGCTCGGAGCTCGCGTCGCTTCGTCCTGCGGTCGATCTCCTGCTGCAGAACGAGGATCGACTCACGGAGTACGTCGCGGCGGATTCGCGCG
>JANNKN010000364.1:0-1273 GCA_031396315.1 Deltaproteobacteria bacterium | reverse complement strand
GGCGAAGGCGGTGAGCGGCGAGATGCCGCTCGCCTCGAGCGCGAGCGTCTCGCGTGAAAGCGTCGCGCTGCCCGCGCACCAGAACGCGCCGGCGAACGCGGCGACGGGAGTCAGGTACTCGAAATATGCGCCGAGCGAGCGCTCCAGCAGGATGCGCAACGCGGTGCCGGGAGCCGCGGACTCCTCGAACAAGCTCGCGAGGTGCAGCATGGCGTCGACGGCGACCAAGAGCAGCGCCAGAATCGTGAATGCCGCAGCGAACGCGCGCAGGAAGCGGGCGGCATAATGGCGCCAAACGGTGAACACGGCGTCGGAGACTAACCCGTTGCGAGTCGTTCGAGGCAGCGGGGAACTCGCGACGCCGCTACCGCGCTGCGTGCTGACCGCCGGCAACTTCGATGGCGTGCACGTCGGGCATCAGCGCATCATGCAGACGGTGACCTCGCGAGCCACGGCGCTCGGCGGCACGTCGCTCGTCTACACCTTCGACCCGCATCCGCGCAGCGTGCTCACGCCGGATCGAGCTCCCAAGCTGCTGACGACGCTCGAGCAGAAGCTCGAGCTGCTCGCCGCGCTGAACGTCGATGCGGTAGTGGTGGAGCCGTTCGATCGCGCCTTCGCGCAGCTCGGTGCAGAACGCTTCGTGCGCGAAGTCCTCCACGCGCGCATGCGTCCGGTCGAGGTGTACGTCGGATACGACTTCCACTACGGCCGCGACCGCGAGGGCTCGATGCGGACACTCACCGAGCTCGGCCCGCACCTCGGCTTCGCGGACACGATCATTCCCGAGGTGAAGCTCGGCGAGCGCGACGTGAACTCGACGCGCGTGCGCGAGCTGCTGGAAGCCGGGGAGGTGGGCGTTGCCGCGGAGTTGCTCGGTCGCACGTACCGGGTGCGCGGCACGGTCGCGAAGGGCGATCAGCGTGGGCGCACGATCGGGTTCCCGACGCTGAACCTCGCTGCGGAGAACGAGATTCTGCCGTGCGTGGGCGTGTACGCGTGTCGCGTTCAATTCCTCGATGCGGGCGAGCCGGCGCCAGGGCGGTGGTTCGGCGCGGTCGCGAATGTGGGTCGGCGCCCCACCGTCAAGCCGAACGACCCCGTCGCGGTCGAGGCGCATCTCTTCGACTTCGCGGCGGACGCCTATGGCCGCCGCATCGAAGTCACATTCGAGGCGCGGCTGCGGGGCGAGGAGCGCTTCCCGAGCCTCGCTGCGCTGCGCGCGCAGATCGCGCGCGATTCGGACGCGGCGCGCGCGAGGCTCGGCGCGGAG
>JANNKN010000347.1:0-2422 GCA_031396315.1 Deltaproteobacteria bacterium | reverse complement strand
CTGTTTGCCTCGACCAAAACGCATCGCGGAATCCCGTTCGAAGGCCATCCAACATAGCGGCGCGCGGGCGGGCGGCGTTGAGCCTTCGCTTGCGGGCGACCCCGTCTACTTGCCCGCTTCCTCGCGCGGCGAGGATACGCGCTGCGTTGGCGAATTCTCTAACTACGCACCAGCTCGAGCAGCGTTTCGACGGCGCTGCTCAGTTCGTCTTCGGGGATGTTCAGGGCGGGGAAGAGGCGCATTACGTTGCCGGCGGTGATGTTGACGAGCACGCCGGCGGCTAGGGCGCGTTTGGCGAGCGTTGCGGCGCGGTCCTGATCGCGCAGCACGAGGCCTAACAGCAGGCCGCGGCCGCGGGCTTCGCTGGCGTGCTCCGGATGTTCGACTGCGAACGTGCGCAGTCGCGCGAGCAGGCGATCGCCGACTGCGGCGGCGCGTTCCGCGAGCTTTTCCTCGCGCACGACGCCGAGCGTCGCGAGCGCGGCTGCGCACGCGAGCGGGTTGCCCACGTAGGTGCCGCCGTGGTCGCCGAGCTTCACGGTCGCGGCGACTTCCTCGCTGCACATGAACGCGGCGACGGGGAAGCCGCCGCCGAGCCCCTTGCCGAGCACGAGCACATCGGGCACGACGCCGTCGTGCTCGAGCGCGAGCATGCGGCCCGTGCGCCCGATGCCGGTTTGCACTTCGTCGAGGATCAGCAGCGCACCCGTCGCGTCGCATAGCTCGCGCAGTTGCTGCAAGTAACCCGGAGGCGTCGGGTTCACGCCGCCTTCGCCTTGCACCGGCTCGACGATGAACGCGGCGGTCTCGGCGTCGATCGCGCGCGCGGCGGCGGCGACGTCGCCGAACGGGACGTTCACGGGCTCGGGCAGCAATGCGCGATAGGGATCGCGATGTTTGGCTTGACCAATTACGGAGAGCGCGCCGATCGTGCGCCCGTGAAACGAATTCAGCGTCGAGACGAACTTGCGCCGCCCGGTCGCGCGGTGAGCGAGCTTGAGCGCGCCCTCGACTGCCTCGGTGCCCGAGTTCACGAAAAACGAGCGCGTGAGTCGGCGCGGCGCGATCTGTGCGAGCGCCTCGGCGAGATCGAGCTGCGGCAGCGTGTAGTACACGTTCGTCGTTTGCATCAGGCGACCGGCCTGATCGCGGATCGCAGCGACGAGCGTCGGGTGGCAATGGCCGATCGCGCACACGCCCCAACCCGAGGTCAGGTCGATGTATTCGCGACCCGCGATGTCGGTGACGCGCGAGCCGCGGCCCGAGACGAGCGCGACCGGCATGCGTGCCGCGACCGGAAGAATGTGCTGCGCCTCGCGCCGCTGAACGTCCTCGAACTTCATCGCGCAAGTCTCCTTGTCGAGCTTCGCTCGCTGCTGTGCTGCTCGGGTTCGCACAACCCTACCGCGCAGGCGCGCGAGGCTCGACGGGGTACGCTGCCGCCGTGTCCGACCTGATTCTTCTCGAAGGCGTGCAGATCCCCGCGGCGCTCGGCGTGACGGCGGCGGAGCGCCGCATGCGACGGCCCGTGCTGATCGACGTAACGCTGGAACGAGATCTGCGAGCGGCCGGCCGCAGCGACCGTATCGCCACGACGATCGACTACAAGGACGTGTACGACGCGATCGAGGCGGTCGCGGCCGGGCAGGATCACCGCCTCGTCGAGGCGCTCGCCGAACGCATCGCGACCGCCCTGCTCGCGAGCTTCGAGATCGAGGCGGCGATCGTCAGCGTGCGCAAATCAAAGCCGTTCGCGGGCGTGCTTGAGCACGCGGGCGTGCGCATTCGGCGCGAGCGAGGCGCGTGACCGGCGAGCGCGTGGAGGTGAGGCGCATCGCCGCCGCAGACGTGCGCCCACTACGCCAGCTCGTGCTCCGCCCCGGCCGCCCGTTCGAGGAGACCGCTCTGCCCGGCGACGCTGCGCCGGGCACAGTGCACTTCGGCGCGTATCGCGGCCCTGAACTTCTCGCGGTCGCGACGCTGCTCGATCAGCCGCATCCCGAGCGCGCGGCCGAGCGCGCCTGCCAGGTGCGCGGCATGGCAAGCCATCCGAGCGTACGCGGCCTCGGCTTCGGCGCGGCAGCGCTCGCTTCGTGCATCGTCGAAGCGCGCGCGCGCGGCGCGACGCTCGTCTGGTGCAATGCGCGCGCGGCGGCGCTCGGCTTCTATCTGCGCGCGGGCTTCGTCGCGACGGGCGACCCCTTCGACATCCCCGGAATCGGCCCTCATTCGCGAGCGCATCTAGACTTGCGCGCAGCCGTCGACACCGAGCAGCCCTAACGCCGGTGGCTATGTTGGGCCCCCGCGCCAGATCCCTCTGCGGCGCTCCAGGTTCGATCATGCATGCGCCCGCAGCGAAGCCCGATCCGCTCTTGATCCTGTTCTCGTATTACCGCGACGCCGAGCTGCGCGGCTCGAATCT
>JANNKN010000304.1:0-2028 GCA_031396315.1 Deltaproteobacteria bacterium | reverse complement strand
CCCCGCCCCCGCCGCGGCGATTTTGCTGGCGCGCCTTTGCGCGCGACCCAACCATGTGACTCATGGGGTTGGGGCGCGGGATGGCCGCGGGCGCGGGCCGGATCCCGCGTTTCGGATGTCAGCGTTCGCGCAGGGCGCGGTCGAGGAGTTCGATTGGGTGGACGACGCGGGCGCGGAGGTTTCGTTGCTTGGCGCCCGCGGCGAGCTGCATCAGGCAGCCGGGGTTGCCGCTCGCGATCCAGTCGGGGTCGGCGGCGGCGAGCGAGTCGAGCTTGGGTGCGAGCACGGCGCGCGACATCTCGGGGTGCGTGAGGTTGTAGATGCCCGCGGCGCCGCAGCAACTCGTAGGATCGTCGTGTGGGATCAGGCGGAGGCCGGGGATCGCGGCGAGCAGGCGGCGCGGCGCCTCGACGACGCGCTGGCCGTGCGCGAGGTGGCAGGGATCGTCGTAACAAACGGTGCCGTCGATGCGCCCGGAGAATGCGAGCGGGCCTGCGCTGTCGAGCAGTTCGCAGACGTCGCGGACTTTCTTCGCGAGCGCGTCGCCTTGGCCGGGCAACCAGCGATCGAGCTCGCGCATCGCCGCACCGCAGCCGGCGGAGTTCGTGACGACTGCGTCCACGTCGCCCGGCTGGAAGGCTGCAAGATTGTTGCGGGCGAGCGCATGCGCGGTCTCGAGATCGCCCGCATGCGCATGCAGCGCGCCGCAGCATCCTTGGCGCTCCGGCACGAGCACGTCGAAGCCGGCGCGCGCGAGCACGCGCACGGTGGCGGCGTTCACCGCCCCGAACAGCTCCGGCATGATGCAGCCCTCGAGCAGTGCGACGCGGCCGCGGCGCGCGCCCACTGCAGGCGTGAGTGCGGGCAAGCGCTTGCGTTCGGAGCGCGGCGGGACGTGAGGCAAGAGCGCGCGCATCTGGCGCAGCCGCGCCGGCAGAAGCGGCGTGACGAGCGCGTCGAGCCGCAGGGCTTGCGCCGTAGCGAGCAGCGACATCAGCGTGGAGAGCACGCGCCGATTGGGAATGACGTGACGCAGCGCGAGCCGCTCGATCCACTTGGCGGGGCCGGGCCGCAAGCCCGCGGCGTCCACCGCTGCGCGCGTCTGTTCGAGCAGCGCGCCGTACTGGACGCCGGAGGGGCATGCGGTCTCGCACGCGCGGCAGCCGAGACAGAGATACGCCTCCTCTGCGACGACTTCGCCGAGAGGAATGCGCCCTTCCGCGACGCCGCGCATCAGGTAGATGCGGCCGCGGGGCGACGACGTTTCGCGCCCGGTCTCGCGATACGTCGGGCACGACGAGAGGCACAGCCCGCAGTGCACGCAGTCGAGCGTCGCGGAGTAGAGCTCGCGGAGTGGTTGGGTGTCGTTCGCCGTCACGCTTCGCCGAAGCCTCGTCCGGGATTGAGGATGCCGTGCGGGTCGTAGGCGCGCTTGATCGCACGCTGCAGGCCGTGGGCCTCGGCGCGCACCCCGAGCACGTCACGGTACATGCGCAGCGCGAGCGGCGAGGCTTCGAGCCTCCAGGCGCCGCGCACGGATTCCGCCGCGGCCGAAGCGGCGCTGAGCTGTGCCTCAAAGGTACTCGCGGTCGCCTCGAACTGCGCGTAGACGAGGCCGCGCGCGGGGAACACGAGCGTGCTCGCTCCGGCCGCGCACAATGCACCGCGCACCGCGCCGACTTCGCTCGGAAGTGCAGCGACGCGGAAGCGAACCGCGCCGCCGCCTTGTGCCGCGCGCACGAGCGACACTGCGGTCAGCGGCGCGTCGATCGCACCCAGCTGGCCCGCGAGCGCAGCGCGATCCGCGGCGACCGCCGCGGCGTCGCCCGCGAGTTCGAGCACGAACGCGCGCGCGCCACCGAGCAGCGAACAGAGCGCGGGCGCCAGCGCCGGATCGAGCAGCGCGGCGACACGAGCCGTCGACGCGCGCGCTGCCGAGAGCGCGCGTTCCGCGTCCGCTGGAGCCGGCGCGAGCAGCGTGTCGATGCGCTCGGGTCGCGGCCGCAGCCGCAGCCACGCCGAAGTAAT
>JANNKN010000293.1:0-3225 GCA_031396315.1 Deltaproteobacteria bacterium | reverse complement strand
GGGGCCGGCGGGTCCGCCGCCGGAACATCCCTGCCCTGACTCGACGTCCTAATCACTGCGCGATCTCTTCGCAGACGCTTTCGGTTCTTCGCAACAGCTGCGGATGCGGCTGTCGCGGTCGAGCGGCGGGGGGCCGTTCGATTCGTGCCATCGGTGCCGCCAGCGCGCGGCAGGAATCGGGCATCGAGCGAGACGCCGGCCCAGAAGCACTGTGCAACACCAACCCGTTCTGCTCGAAGAATCGCTGCATTGGCTCGGCGCCCGGCCGGGTAGCCTCGTGGTCGACGGCACGCTCGGCGATGGCGGTCACGCAGAGGCGATCCTCGAGCGCACTGCACCGGACGGCCGTCTAGTCGCTCTCGACCGCGACCTCGACGCCCTGCGGATTGCGGGCGAGCGCCTCGCCCGCTTCGGCACGCGCGTGTCGCTCGCGCATGCGTCGTTCCGCGATCTCACCGCCGTGCTCGCGAACGCGGGTACGCCCCATGTCGACGGTGTACTGCTCGACCTCGGCGTTTCCTCCCGCCAGCTCGATCAGCCCGAGCGCGGCTTTCGATTTGGCATCGAGAGCGCCCACACGACGGCGCTCGACATGCGGTTTGATCCGTCGTGCGGCGAGACGGCTGCCGACTTGTTGGCGCGAGCGCCCGAGGAAGAGCTCGCTGCCTGCTTCCGCGATTACGGCGAGTTGCCGGGCGCGGGCCGCCTCGCGCGCACGATCGCTTCGCGACGCGGCGAGCAGCCGCTGCACACCACCGCCGATCTGTTGGGCGTGATCCGCGACGCGCGTATCGGCGGCGGGCGCAAGCACAATCCCGCAACGCTCGTGTTTCAAGCGCTGCGCATTGCGGTGAACGACGAGCTCGGTGCGCTCGACGCGGGCCTCACGGCCGCAATCGACGCGCTCGCGCCCGGCGGCCGCCTGTGCGTGATCGCCTACCACTCGCTCGAAGACCGCATCGTGAAGCAGCGTTTCGCACGGGAAGAGCGCCCCTGCACCTGCGCCCCCTCCGCGCCCGTTTGCTCGTGCGGCAAGAAACCTCGGCTCGCGCGTGCGACGCGCAAGGCTGTGGTGCCCAGCGAGGCTGAAGTTCATGACAACCCCCGCGCGCGCTCTGCAAAGCTGCGCGCCGCGGAAAAACTGCCGGAGACTGCATGAGCGCGACGACTCAAGAAGATTGGCTGCGCAAAGACCTCGCACGCCCGCGCGACGGCGGCCAGCGCTCGCTACCGCTGATCCCGATCACACTCGGCGTGTTCATCGCCTACGTCGGACTCGTGGCCCTGCGCGGCGAGATCCAGCGCCTCGCTTACGCCCTCGGCGCTTCCGTGCAGACCGAGCAGCTGCTGCTCGAGCGCGAGCGCGCGGCGCGCGTTGCCGTACGGCGGCTGCGCGACCCGCGGCGCCTGCTCGAGCTCGCCGTCGATCAAGGCTTCGTCGTGCCAGAACGCGTGATCGAGCTCGCCAACGAGCCGGTTCGGCCGTGAGAAGCGCCGACCTGCGCCGCGCAGTCGGGCGCGTCCGCATCGTCGGCTTCGCGCTGCTCGTCGGCTTCCTGCTGCTCGGCGGTCGCGCCGCGCACCTCTCGCTCGTCGACGAGCGCGGCCAGGACCTCGCGCCGCGGCAGGCCCACACGGTGCTGCGACTCGCACCTGCGCGCGGCGCCATCGCCGACCGCAGCGGTGCCGAGCTCGCGCTGACCGTGCCCGCGCCGTCGGTCTACGCAGTTCCCAAACAAGTGGGCGACGCACGCGCGACCGCACGTGCGCTCGCGCCGATCCTCGGGCTGTCGCCGAGCTTCATCGAATCGCGCCTGACACTCGGCGGCGGCTTCGTTTACCTGACGCGCTGGATCGATGCGCAGAGCGCGAGAGCGGTCGAGGCCCTCGCGCTACCCGGCATCGGCCTCATCTTGGAGCCGCGTCGCACGTATCCGCAGGGCGCCCTCGCCGGCCGCCTGGTCGGCTTCGCGAACGTCGATGGGCTCGGGGTGCGCGGGATCGAGCAAGCACAAGACGAATGGCTCGCCGGCCATGCGGAAACGGTCGCCGTTCAGCGCGACGCGCGCGGCCGCATCCTCGCCTACGCCGGCCACGACCCGCTCGGCACCGCGGGCGGTGACGTCGCGCTGACGCTCGACGCAGTGCTGCAAGCGGAGGCCGAAGCGGCGCTCGCGGACACCGTCGCCGCGACCGGTGCGAAGGGCGGCTTCGTAATCGCTCTCGATCCCGCGAACGGCGAAGTGCTCGCGCTCGCAGAGGCTCCCGGCTTCGACCCGAATCAGTTTCGGAAGGCGAAGTACGCCGACACGCGGCAGCGCGTCTTCTCCGACGCGATCGAGCCCGGCTCGACATTCAAGGCCTTTCTGATCGCGGCTGCGCTCGAGCGCGGCGCGATTCGCGCGAGTGACCAATTCGACTGCGAGAACGGCGCGTGGCGCGTGCCGGGCAAGACGCTGCGCGACACCCACCGCTACGGCGTGCTCGACGTCGCGGGCGTGCTGCAAGTCTCGAGCAACATCTGCGCCGCGAAGATCGGTTATGCGCTGGGTGCCGAGAGTCATTATGAAATGCTGACTGCGCTCGGCTTCGGTGCGAGCACGGGCAGCGGCTTTCCGGACGAATCGCAGGGCCTTTTGCGCAACTGGAAACGCTGGCGCCCGGTCGACCACGCCACAGTTTCGTTCGGCCAGGGTGTGAGTGTCACGGCGATGCAACTCGCGGCCGCGACCGCCGCGCTCGCGAACGGGGGCATCCTGCGCCAGCCCCAGCTGGTTGCGGCGCGGCGCAAGCCGGGCGGAGTCTGGCAGTCGACGCCGCCGAGTGCGGGGCGTCGCGTTCTCAGGGAAGAGGTGACGGCGCGGGTGCGCTCGATGCTGGAAGGCGTGGTGCATGCCGAGGGCACCGCGGTGCGCGCGAGCCTCGAAGGCGTTCGCGTCGGCGGAAAGACCGGTACGGCGCAGCCGCTCGACCCGAAGACGCACCGCTACCGCAGTGATCGCTACATCGGCTGGTTCATCGGCGCGGCGCCGATCGAGGCGCCCCGCGTCGTGATCGTCGCGATGGTCGATGAGGCGCGCGGCATCGCGCACACCGGCGGCTCGACCGCCGCTCCGCTATTCGCGCGGACGGCGGCTGCCGCGCTCGCGCGTCGAGGCATCCGCACGCAAGCGGTATTCGGTTTGCCAGCCCCGGCGTACGTCGGCTGGACGCCGGCGCGCGGAT
>JANNKN010000292.1:0-1262 GCA_031396315.1 Deltaproteobacteria bacterium | reverse complement strand
GCGTGGCGCGGTCGGCACTGATCTGTCTAAGTTATGGCGAGCAGGAAAATGGCGAACAGGTTCATCGACCCGCGCAGCCGCTGCCGCCCTCCGCCGCTGCCGGTGCCACGCCCCCCGAGGAGTCCTCGACCTCGGGCTCCTACTTCCCCTCGGCTGCGCGCAACGCTTCCACCCGCTTTGCCTCGAACTCATCTCCTGCGCGCCACGTCGGCATCGCGAGTGCCTCGGCGGCGGCTGCGCCCACCCAGAACCCGAGCGTCGCATCCTCCACTGCGCCTGATAAGTCCCAGCTCGCGTCGATCTCGTCGCTCGGCTGGTGATACTGCGTCGCCGTCCAGCGCTCCTTCACCTCGCGCCCCCATCCCGCCGGCCTTCCGCGCACCTCGACTCCCGATCGGAAGTACAGCGCCGGCACGCCGATGCGTGCGAAGTTCAGCTGGTCCGAGCGGTAGTAGAAGCCTCTGTCGGGGAACGCCTCGTCGACCACCACGCGATCCTGGCGGGCGACGGCGAGCGCGAGCAGATCTTCGAGTGAAGATTTGCCGCCGCCGATTACCTCGACGTCGCGCGTGCGCCCGAAAATCTGCGCGCCGTCGAAGTTGAGGTTTGCCGCGAGCTTGCCGGCCGGCGCAGGCGGTCGTTGGCTGAAGTACTGCGACCCCAATAGGCCCTGCTCCTCGGCGGCGACGAACGCGAACAACACGCTGCGCCGCGGCGGCTTCGGCAGGGCTGCGAACGCCTCGGCGATCGCGACGACCTCGGCGACGCCACTCGCGTTGTCCATCGCGCCGTTGAAGATCGCGTCGCCCGTGGCGTCCGCTTCGCCCACGCCGAGATGGTCGTGGTGCGCGGTGTAGACGACGAGTTCATCCTTCCGGTCCGGGTCGCGGCCCGGAAGCAGAGCGAGCACGTTCGCCGTCTCGATGCGCCGCAGCTTCGTCGGCAGCGCAAGCGACGTCTTGGCGCCGAGCGCGACGGGCGCGAACTCGCGCCGCTTTGCAGCCTCCGTGAGCTGCGCGAGGTCGTGCGCGCCGAGCGCCGCGATCTCACGCGCTTTCGCTTCCGTCACCCACGCGCGCACTTCGACCCGCGGCAGATCGTTCGCGGGCAGCTGAAATTCCTCGCCCGTCCACGACGTGCGCACCACCTGCCACGGGTAGCCCGCGGAGTAATCCGTGTGCACGATGATCGCCGCTGCAGCGCCCTGTCGGCCGGCCTCTTCGTACTTGTAATCCCAGCGTCCATAATAGAGCCGCCGCTTG
>JANNKN010000265.1:0-24278 GCA_031396315.1 Deltaproteobacteria bacterium | reverse complement strand
CGCGCGCTCGGCCCGATCACCGCCGCAAAGCTGAAGCGCAGCGCGTTGATCTACGCCGGTCTCTGCACGCTCGGCCTCGTGCCCTCGGTGCTGGGCCTCTCGCCTGCGCTGAAGGCCGTCGGCCTCGGACTCTGGTTTCCCGGCGCAGGCTTCCTCGCCAGTGGCGGCTGGAGCTTGCTGCTGGTCCCCGTCACGGTGTTGTTGTTCGGGCTCGCCGTGTTCGCGTGGTTCGGCTCCGCGATGGTGCCCGCTCCGATCGCGATCTGGCTCGGCGCCGCCGCATTCGCCGGCGCCGTCGCCGGCCCGGAGAGCTCGGCGTTCGCGCCGCTCGCCGTTCCGGCCCTAACAATCGCTGGCGCGTTCGCCTTCCATCGCCGCAACGCGATGCAGCGCGCCGCGGGACGGGCCGCACGGGCGGAGCGCAGCGCGTACTTACCTCGCGAGCTCGCGCGCGTCGCCGAATGGACGGCCGCGCCCGCGCAAGCGGAGCGCGAGCTCACGCCGGACCAACTCGCGGCAGCGCGGTACTTGTTCGATCGCGCGCTCCAGCCCATCGGCCAGCTGAACGGCTTCGACCGCATCGATCAGTTCCAGACTTCCGCGCTCCGCTACCAGCTCAACCACGCTGGCTACGCGCTCGCGGAGCTGCAGTGCCACTACACGCCGAGCTTCCATGGCTACCTCTCTGAGGCGCAGCGGAACCTGATCGAGCAGTACGTGCAGAAGCAGATCTGGTCGTACTGGCTCTACGAAACATCGTGGGGCCATCTCAACTTCACGGATTGGAATCCTGCCGATCGCGACAACATCATGCTCACCGGCTGGTTCGGGATTCACGTGAACCTCTACATGTCGAGCAGCGGAGACCGCCGCTACGCGCAGCCCGGCAGCCTGCCGTTCCGCCTGAACGCGCGCACGACGTACGCGCACGACGCGCACACTCTCGCGGCGTCGGTCGCTTCGAACTTCGCGCGCGCTGATTATTGCCTGTATCCGTGCGAGCCGAATTGGGTCTACCCGATCTGCAACCACTACGGGATGACGAGCCTCGTGCTGCACGACCGGCTGTTCGGCACGAGCGATGCGAAGCAGCACTTGCCGCGCTGGCTTCACAGCCTCGACACCGAATTCACGGATGAGAGCGGCAGCGTGATCGGCCTGCGCTCCGAGCTCACCGGCCTGCGCTTCCCGTTCCCGGCCGGCGACGCCGGCTTCGCGCACTTCGCGAGCTGCTTCTCGCCGGAGCGCGGAGAGCGGCAGTGGGCAGTCGCGCACCACGAGTTATCAGGGGCGATCGGCAAGGACGCGAGCGGAAAGCCGCGCCTCGTCATGCCCGGCGCCGGCTTCGACTTCGGCAACTACCGGCGCGGCTGGGCCGGGACGTTCGCGTCGATCCTCGCCGGCGCGCGGGAGTTCGGTGACGAGCAGCTCGCCGACGCCGCGGAGCGCGCGATGGAGCAGGACGGCCAGCGCACACTCGACCGCGGCGTCGTGCATTATGCAGCGATGTCGAATCTCACGAACACGCTGGCCGTCGTCGGCAAGTTGCGACGCACGGGCGACTTCCGGCGCGCGGTAACCGAGGGGCCTGCGGAATCCGCACTGCGCGGCCCGCTGCTCGCGGACGCGAAGTATCCCGACGTGCTCGTCGCGCGCGCCTTCAGCCGCGGCGAGAACCTCGAGCTCGTGCTCTACCCCGGCGCTGCCGCGGGCGTGCAGCGCCTCGGGCTCGCGCGGCTCGAACCGGGCGCGAGTTATCAGGTGAACGGCGCGGGCGGTGAGCGCTTCGTCGCGGACGCGGGCGGAGAAGCGCAGCTCGATGTGGTGCTCGCGGGGCGTACGGCGCTGGAGATCGTGCGCGGGTGATTTCCCTTCGTCCGACCTCGTCACTTCATCCGTTCTCGCAACGCGGAAGCCGTATGAACTCCCTGTATCGGGATGCGAGACTCGGCATCGCCCGAAATGGCTGGAGTTCGTCGTTTCGCACTTGTTACGCCCGCCCGCCCGCGAGGCATGGGCGCCGCACAGGTGCCGTCTCGTGCTTCGGATGGCGACGTCGTGCCCCGTGAATCGCTGGCCGGGCTGAGCCCGAGCGAGGCCGAGGCGCTGCTCGAGGTTCATGGCCCGAATGTCATGCGGGAGGTCGAGTCACGCGGCTTGGTCGAGGTAGCGCTCGGCACTCTGCGCGAGCCGATGTTCATGTTTCTGCTTGCGGCGGCCGCGCTCTACCTGGTGGTCGGTGATCTTGGAGAGGGGCTGTTCTTGTTGGGCGGGGCCGCCGTTTCCGTCGGTCTGGTCGCGTTTCAAGATGCGCGAAGCGAACGTGCGCTGGCGGCACTGCGGCAATTGGCCGAGCCCTTTGCGCACGTCATGCGCGCGGGAATTCAGCAGCGCATTCCGGCGCGAGATCTCGTTCCCGGCGACATCGTCCTTCTCACCGAAGGAGAACGCATCCCGGCGGATGGCGTACTTCGGGCTGGCGATGTGCTGACGATCGACGAATCCGCGCTGACGGGAGAATCCGTTCCAGTCGCGAGGATGGCGGCGCAGCAGGGCGCACCCCAAAGCAGCGGCGCGCACGAGGGAGACACCTCCGCGATTTTCGCTGGAACCATGCTCGTTCGCGGCCAGGGCCTGGCACAAATCACTCAGACAGGTGCGCGCACGCGTCTTGGCGCCATTGGCGCGGCGCTGACGGGGGAAGTCGAGCGGACGCCGCTCCAAGTAACGACCGCGCGATTGGCAGTGCGCCTCAGCATCATCGCGGTGGTCATCTGCCTAATGGTTGCGGCGGCCTACGGCTTCCTGCGCGGTGATTGGTTCGCCGGCGGCTTGGCGGGGCTGACCGTCGCCATCTCGCTGTTGCCGGAAGAGTTCCCGATGGTGCTGGCGGTGTTTCTGGCGATCGGTTCTTGGCGGCTGGCGCGCCATCAGGTCTTGGTGCGGCGCGCCGCCGTGATCGAAACGCTCGGCGCAGTGACGATGCTGTGCGTCGACAAGACCGGCACGCTCACCGAGAACCGGATGAAGCTCGACGCGATTTGGTCGAACGGCGCGCTGCTCGAGCTGAATATGGACGCGGCGGCCGGCGACGTGGCGCGGGTCGCGCTGCTCGCTTCGGCGACACACCCCGTCGATCCGATGGATCGCGCAATCCACGAGGCGCTCTCCGCTCGGGTTGCGCAGGCATTCTCCGCCAATGGCGGCGAGCCAACAAAAACCTTTCCGCTTCGTCCGTCGATGCTCGCTGTCATCCAAGGCTGGCGCGTCGGATCGGGTACGCAGTGGTCAGCGAAAGGTGCGCCCGAGGCGGTGCTGAAGCTGTGCGCACTCGGAGCAGATGGCGCTCGCGGCGTCGAAGAGGCATTGGCGGCGATGGCCGCGAGCGGCTTACGCGTTTTGGGCGTTGCGCGGGCGGACGATCCGGCGAACTCGATCGGCGACCCGAAAGACGCCAAGTTCGAATTCGTCGGGTTGATCGGGTTTCTCGATCCCATTCGCGCCGAAGTTCCTGCCGCATTGGCCGAAGCGCGCGCGGCGGGGATCGACGTCGCGATGATCACCGGCGACTACCCAGTGACGGCGCTCGAAATCGCGCGTCAGGCGGGGCTCGACGTTTCGAGCGGCGTGATGACAGGTGCAGAGATCGCAGCCTCTAGCCCAAGTGAGCTCGTCGAGCGGATTGCGACGACGCGCATCTTTGCGCGCATCAAGCCAGACCAAAAGTTGGCACTGGTGGAAGCGTTCAAGGCGCGCGGCGATGTCGTGGCGATGACTGGCGACGGCGTCAACGACGCACCCGCGCTCGAGCGTGCGCACGTTGGCGTCGCGATGGGCCAGCGCGGCACGGACGTCGCGCGGGAGGCGGCCGATCTGGTGCTACTCGACGACAGCTTTGCCTCGATCGTGAGCGGCGTGCGGCTGGGTCGCCGCATCTTCGCCAATCTTCGCAAGGCGCTGACCTATGTGATGGCGATCCACGTGCCGATCGCCGGCGTGGCGCTGCTGCCGATCCTCTTCGGCATGCCGCCGCTGCTCTATCCGATGCATGTCGTGATGCTGGAGTTGATCATCGACCCCGTGTGCTCACTGGTGTTCGAATCCGAACCGAGTGATCGCGCTGCGATGCTGCGTCCGCCTCGCTCGATCAATGAACCGCTCTTCGGCCGCCGCCAAATGGTGCTTGCGGCGGTGCAAGGGGGCGTTTTGCTCGCGGCAGTTTTGGGTCTCTACGTCTGGGGCCTGAACACGGGCATGCCGGCAGACAGCGCCCGCGCGCTGGGATTCATTGTCCTCGTGATTGGCAATCTGGTGCTCGCGCTCGCCGAAGCGTCCGAGGCCTCGACGCCACTCTTTGACCGACGGCATCTCGTGTTTTGGGTGGTCGGCGCTGTCGCCAGCGCAATCCTAGTAAGCGCACTGACCGTGCCGTTCTTGTCGCGCATCTTTCAGCTATCGGCGCCGGATGGCGGTTCGATCGCTGCGGCCGTCGTCATCTCGATCGTCGCCGGCGGGTGGTATGGCGTTGTACGCCGCGCGAGCCCAGCGCAGGCATGAGCCGAGCAGCGCGAATCCGTCGTGAACTCGCGCGCGGCTCAGATCACCTCGAGCTGATCGCGCTGCGGCAGCGGCGGGAACGGCGCGGTCGGGAGCGTCTGATACCAGAATGCGACGGACGCGATGTCGTCCTGTAGCGGCAGGTACTGCAGCTTCTTGTGCGTGCGCCAGCCGAGCGCCTGGATCGTCACGCGCAGATCACTGCGGAAGCGCACCGGATCCGGAATGTGCCAGCGATACATCCCGAAGCGCTGCTGTGACTGGTACACGCCGTCGGGCCTTATCACTTGCGGGAGCCCGGCGTACGGCGTGGTGAACTCCTGGTAGTGCGACGCGCCGGGCTTCACGATCCGCTCGAGCGAGCCCGGATCGAAGTTGTACGCGCCGCAGAAGTAATCCTCGGTGCCCGTGCCCGCGATCGTGGGGAACTCGCCGTCACCGTCGAGATAGAACTTGATCTCGCCCTCGCCCCACCAGCCGGAGTTGTTGACGCCCCACGCCATGTAGGTGCCCACGTACTGGCCCCAGCCCCTCAGGCCGTCCACGATCGTGTACACGTCTTTGTACGGCAGTGGGTTCGTGCGGCGGAACTGCGCGTGGAAGTAGGCGACGTCGTCCGGCACTTCGGTGAGCGTGTAGTTGATCTGGTAGTACACGTAGAGCGGCTCGTCGGAGAGGTTCGTCATGGTCACGCGCGCGCGCTTGCGAAACGGCATCTCCCAGTAACAATTGAACGCGCGCCCGGGATTCACGCACACCGGCAGCGACGAGATCTGCGCGAACTGCTCCCAGCCCGACGCGAAGAAATCCCCAGTCGGACACTCGACGCTCGGCTGCTCCTGATCATCCCAGTAGAAGCGCAGGATCGCGTGGCGCCAGCGCGCGCGCGCGAGGGTCATCCAGATCGACTGGATTGCGCCCTGCCCCGAAATGTTCGCGAGCTCGAACGTGGCCCCGGGCTCGAGGATCACATAGGGGTTGATCTTCCAGCCGCGCCCGAGACCGCGCGCGGCAATCGCGCCGGTGCCGTCCGTCGCCATCGCGGCTTTGCCCTTCTCGCCGCTGAAGCTCTCCGGGCTGATCGAGCGCGTCTCCGCCTTCGAGAGCCGCGCGAGGTTGCCCATGTCCATGCCGAGGCCATTGAAGTTCGCCATGCGTGGCAGCTTCGCACGCTCTTGCGCGCATACGCGAGGGCGCTGAGATGCTCGGGGCATGGGCTAGGCGAACGCCCGCGGATGTTTCTTGGTCCACGCGCGCTGCCGGGACGTATCGTGCCAACGTCGCTGCACACGAGGAGCCCCCGATGACCGCGACCTTCCGGCTCACCGAGAGAGAGCACGCCGACCTGGCGCGCGACGGCTACGTCGCGCGCGAGCGGGCCTTCGACCTGAAGGAGTGCGCCGCGATCTCGGGCGCTTGCGAGGAGCTGCTCGTCTTCCTCACGGAGACGGCCCGCAAGACCAAGCACGAAGCCGGCGCATACGTCTTCGAGATGCAGCGCCGCCGGAGCACGATGCTGAAGTGGGAGAAGGAGAACCGCGACGTCATCCACGGCATCGAGCCGTTCGCGCACCTCTCGAAGCCGTTGATGGACTCCGCCCACGACCCGCGCTTTCTCGATCCCGCGCGCGACGTGTTAGGCCGCGAAGACGTCGCGCTCTTCACCGAGAAGCTGAACGTGAAGCGCGCAGACGTCGGCGGGCCCGCGGTGCTGCACCAGGACTATCCGTACTGGGTCGACGTGACGCAGGATCCCGCCGAGGTGATGACCGCGATGCTCTTCCTCGACGACGCAACGCGTGAGAACGGCTGTCTCGAGGTTGCGCCCGGCAGCCACCGCGAGGGGGAGGCCGCGCGCCGCAAGGTCGAAGGTTTCGGCATGTTCGAAATGGATCCCGCGAAGTTCGACCTCGGTCGGCTCGTGCCGGTCGAAGTGCCCGCGGGCAGCGTGATCTATTTCGGCTCGCTGCTCGTACACCGCTCGCAGCCTAATCGCAGCCAAGCCGATCGCCGGGCGCTGCTCTACAGCTACCAGCCCGCCGGGCGCCCGCACATGCGCGAGGGGCTCTACAAGGGGAAGTCCGCGTAGCTCTCGGCGATCGGGCCGCGCCGTAACGGGCGTACATCTGGCTCGCCCGGCGGCCGTTCATTGATCCGGTGGCCCTGGTCAGTCCTTCCGCCCGAGCTGGCTTTCGCACTCCTCTTGTTAGGGATCGCCTCGGGCCACACGCCGAGCAAGTAACGATCGCCCGTGAATGACGGTGTGAGCAGCCAGAGCGGCGTGAGGTCGCGCGCGCTCGCCCAGCGCGCCCTGCCGTGACTCGTGTCGCGCCGCCCGCTCCGCGGAATCACGATCAACAGCGCTGCGAGGATGGCGGCGATGAGAGCACTCGCGCCGCCATCCACGGCAGATCGGCGCCGGTGATGTGCGCGCTCGCGTCGCTCGCGAAGAACGCGCAGGTCTGCGCGACGCGCCCCAGGGGCCAGCGCAGACGTCACCGCCAGGGCGAAATCCGGCTCGAGGATTCCTCCCTCGTTGAAGCGCGGGGACTGCCCGGCAAGCTCACGCGTCGCCGTAATCACTGGCGCGTCGCGCTTCACCCGCAACGATTCGTAACGCGGCGCTGAACGCGTAGTAGTTCTCGGCGAGAGCAAGGCCGAACGTCCCCCGGGAGCCCGCTCAACTGCGCCGGGCGTTCCGCCGAGTTCCTCCGCGTGCGTTCCTCCGAAACTACACGACCCCTGGCGCGTGCAGCGCCCCTCGTCGAGGCGCTGCGAAGCCTGCGCCGCGCCGTTTCTACGGCCCGTAGCTACCCGGCGGCGAACGATCTCACCGAGCGCGCCATGCGCGACTTGAACGATCGGCTGCGCGCGGTGTTGCCGCTGCGCATCGTCCTGGGCCCGGGGCTCGTTCAGGATTCCGACGGCGCGGCGGTCGAGATCGACGAGGGCATGGGCACGCTCGTGACGGATCTCTATCGCGACGGCGTGCGCGAGCTTCGGTTTGCGGCAGCGCTCGCGCGGCCGGAGCTCGATCGCCTGGTCGCAGGCCTCGCCGCGCCGCGCGACAGCCAGGACCTGACGGAGGATTACGTCACGAGGCTGTGGGAGGCTGAGCTTCCGAACGTGAGCCTGATCGCGCTCGATCCCTATCTCGACCGTGACATCCCAGGCGACGTGCTCGAGGGAAAGGAGCGGCCCTCCGGAGAGGCCGAGGGCCTGAACGCGGATGCCCCGCAACGCGTGCCACCCCCGCCCGACGAAGCGTTCCGCCTGAGCGCTCTCGACCGCCAGAATCTGAACAACGAGCTGGCGCAGGCAACCAGCTTGCCGCCTTGGCCTGTGTTCGTCGCCGCGCTGCTCGAGATCGCCGCGACTCCGGTGGCCAGCCGACGCGCGGGCGAGCTGTTGGCCGTCTTCGAGGCCACGCTCTATCGCCTGGTGAGCGTGGGGCAGCTCGCGCTCGCGACCGAGTTCTTACGCCGCGGCCTGGCGGAGCTGCGCCTGCCGGGCGAGCCGATGAAGCGGCTGATCGAACGCGCTAGCCAAGCCGACCGCCTGGCGGCCGTGCGTGACGCTGTCGAACGAGATCCAGCCCAACAGCCGGCCGCGCGAGACTTCGTGCACTCGCTCGCTCCCGCCTCACTACCCGCGCTGGTCGAGTTTCTGCGCAGCGCGGCATCGACTGGCGCGCGGCGCTTCTGGTCCGAGACACTGGCCTTGCTGGGCGAGAAGGGCCTGGCTGCGCTCGAGCAGCTCGCCGCCGACCCGGACTCAGAGAGCGCGGCTGCAGCGGCGCGTGTGCTCTCGACGACCGGCAACAAGCGCTACCTGCCTGCGCTCTGGCGCGGCTTCGAGCAGGCCGCCGGTCCTCTGCGCCGCGAGATCTTGCGATCCGTGGTCGCGCTCGATGCGGGAGCCTCAGCCGCGCGTTCGCTCGAGGTCGCCCTCGGCGACTCCGATCCAGACTGCCGGCTGATCGCGCTCGCCGGTGTGAGCAAGGCGCGCGACGACGCTGCCGAGCAGCGCCTGCTCGCTCGCCTCACGGCGGCGGGCGCAGATCTTCCCGATCGCGAACAGGACGCGCTCTATCGCGCACTCTCCCTGGCGGGCGGCCCACGCGCGGCGGCGTTCATCGGGCAGCATCTCGCGGGTGGCTGGTTTTCCGGGGCGGACCGGGCGGCGCAGACCCGCGCGGCACGCGCGCTCGCGCGCATGTCCACTCCGGAAGCGCGTGAGCTATTGCGCGAGCGCGCAGAAGGACGCGGGGCACTGGCGGAGATCTGTCAGCGCGCGCTGCACGAGCAGAAAGGACGTGAGCCGTGACCCGGCGGTCCTCTCGCGAGAACGACGCGCGCCTGCTCGACGCTGCTCGAGACGTCGTGGTGCGGCTCACGGCGCTGCTGCGAGCGTGCGGGCTGTATATGGGCGAGAACGCCGCCCTGCGCGCGGCCGCCGAGGCGCTGCGCGCCGCGATCGTGGCCGCACTCGACGGCGGCATCGAGTTCGAGCTCACGGTGCGCGGCGACTCGATCTACGTCAGCGGGCTGCGGCTCCGCGAGAGCATCGTCGCGTCGACGGCCTATCAGCGCGTGGTCGAGATGCTGCGTCGCGCGACGATCGCCACGCTGCGCGTCGACGAGACCGTGACTGCTCGCGAGCTCGAGCTGCTCGCGCGTCTGATCTGCGAAGCAGCGCACGGCAAGCGCCGCCCGGAGGACATCGCGGCCGAGCTTGCGCTGCGCGGCGCCGGCGCAATCGCGGTCGAGACCGGGCTCGTGACCGCCGAGAACCCGCGCGAGCTCGATCCCGAGCTCGTCGCCAAGCGCATCTATCTACGCTCGATCTCGGTCGTCAAAAATGTGTTTCATGCGCTCCGGCAAGGGGACCGGCTGGCCGCACGGCGCGTGAAGCGGGTCGTTCAGGAGATGATCGAATCGCTCGAGGGCGATTCGGGGTACTTGCTGAATCTCACCAGCCTGAAGAATTATGACGAGTACACCTTCAATCATTCGGTGAACACCAGCGTGCTCGCCGTCGCGCTCGGCCGCCACGTCGGACTCGAGCGTCGCCAGCTCTACGCGCTCGGCCAGGCCGGCATGCTCCACGATCTGGGGAAGCTCTGCCTGCCGCTCGAGATCCTCAACAAGCCTGCGCGGCTCACACCGGCAGAGCGTGCGGTGGTGGAGCTCCACCCCGCCGACGGATTCCTCTCGATCGCCGACCAGATGGGCGTCGCGGGCGACACGCTCGACGTCGCCCTCGCCGCCTACGAGCACCACGTCACCGAGAACGGCGAGGGCTACCCGCCGCGGCGCGATGCGCGGCGCAAGCGCTTGCTGTCACGCGTCGTCTCGATCGTCGACTGCTACGACGCCATGACCAGCGCGCGCGTCTACCGCGGCGAGCCGATCACGCCGCCCGAGACCCTGGCGCAGATGTTTCAGGGTGGGCGCGGCAACTTCGATCCGATGCTGTTGCGCTGCTTCATGAACCTAATGGGCGTCTATCCGATCGGAACGGCGGTGCTGCTCTCGGATGGCTGCATCGGCCTGATCGTCGCGGGCCAGAGCGACCCCGAGCTGCGCCACCTGCCCTTCGTGCGCGTAATGGTCGATGCCGACGGCCGGCGCCTTGGATCCCCCAGCACCGTGGACCTCGCGGCGACTGCCAAGGAGAGCGATCCGCTGGTGATCTCACAGGTCGTGAACGGCGGGCGCTTCGGCCTCTCCGCAATGGACGCCGTGTTATGAGCTTCGAGCTCGCCGACCTCGTCCAGCAGCTCGTGCTGCTCGCTCTCTACGGTTCGGCCGGCGCGTATTTCGCGGGGCGCCACCACAAGGCGCGCGCGATCGCGCTGGCCGAGGCGGCGCCTCCGCCCCCCCGCCGCCAGGATGATCGCGCGCAGCTCGAGGAGCTGTTCGCGCGCTGCCGCGCCGCCGAGGAGACCGCACTCACGCTGCGTAAATCGCTGCTCCAGATTCCCGAGATCGCGCAGCGTCTCTTGGGCGCGAATAACCTGCGCGAAATCCCCGAGATTGCCCTCGAGCTGGTCGAGGAGCTGTTCGCGCCTTCGTTCTCAGTCTTCTATCGCGTACAGCGCGGCGAGTTCGTGGCGGCCGCGCTGCGCGGTGTGTGCGAGTTCGAGCTCGGCCACCGTCTCAAGAAGGGCGAGGGAGTGGTCGGCTGGACAGCCATTCGCCAGCTTCCGTTCACCGCCGAGGACGCCTTGCACGAGAGCCGGACGGTGCGCGAGCGCGATCTCGCGATCGCGCATCCGCGCGACGGCTTTTCAGTTTGCCTACCGATCCTGTCCGGCGAGGAGACGATTGGCGTGATCCTCGTGGGGCCAACGCTGCGGACACTCGAGAATCCCACGGAGACCGGGCGCACGATCGGACTCCTGACCGCGGTGGCGATCACGAGCATCCAGCTCCTCCAACGCGAGCAGCACCTCGCCATGACCGACGGTCTCACCGGCCTCCTCAACAAGCGGACGATCCTCGAATACCTCGGCGCGCGGCTGATCAAGGATCGCCAGCGCCCGATCTCGGTGTTCCTGTTCGACATCGACTTTTTCAAGAAATACAACGACGCGAACGGCCACCTCGCCGGCGACGACCTGCTGAAGGGGATGGGCGCGCTGATCCGGGAGCACAGCCGCGACGGCGAAGGCCTGGGCCGTTATGGCGGCGAAGAGTTCGTGCTGGTGATGGACGACGTGCCCAAGGCCCACGCGCTGGCCGCCGCCGAGCGGCTGCGGAACCTGGTCGAGCGTGCGGACTTCCCCAATCGCGCGAATCAGCCCGGCGGGAAAGTCACCGTCAGCGGTGGCGTCGCGACCTGGCCGGGTGACGGAACCGACGTCGCCTCGCTCTTGGGCGCCGCAGACGAGGCGCTCTACGAGGCCAAACGCACCGGACGCAACCGCGTCGTCGCGTACCACGTACCCGATCTTGCCTCCTCCGGCGACGACGGCTTGGAGTTGGAGCTGGACAAGCCGAGCTGAGCCGAGCGAAGCCGCGCCCCGCCGCCCGTCGCGAGGACCCGATCGCGCCTGATCGCGCGGTATCGAGTCTGCTCACCCCAGCCGACGAACATCGCGGTCGAGCCCCCCGAACGCGTAGCGGCCCAACAACTCGTCGCGCGGGCCTCGGCCGGGAACCTCTCGACTCCTCCTTCGTGTGATGGTTTGATGTCGACGCGCTCCCCAAGGACCTCCGCCGACAGCTTCAGCGCCCGGCGGGTGGGATCTCGCTTTCTGCTTGCGCGGGCGGCAGCAGCAGCTTCTTCCGAGTGCTTCTCGTCGTCGTTCGCCCGATCCCATACGTCGGATACGACCGCGATCCGGTGAATCGGCCCGGCTTCCTCGATCAGCTGAGCAGGCACTACTCGATCTCGGCGCGCTCGTAGCTCTGCTCCGCACGTGCGTTCGCGACGCGACTCGAGCGTCGCTGGCTCGGCCTTGCTTTCCTGCGTAGCCTGCGAAATCCATGACCGCCCCGAACGTCCGCCCCGAGCGCCAACAAACCGACGAGAGCCTCGCGGTCGAGCGCTCGAAGGCCGACTCCGCGCTACGCGAGGCCGAGACCCTAGTCGAGCGCAAGGCGGACCTGGTCGTCGAGCACGCCCGCGACGAGGCTGACGCGGTGCTGAGCGCGGCGCGCGCCAAGGCCGACGAAAAGCTCGCCCGGCTTGATTCTCCAGATCGGGCGCAGGCGGCGATCGAGCGCGAGCGCCGGTTCGAGGACGCGGTGCTTGGAGGCGAGCGCGCCGGAGCGGACGCTGCCCTTCGGGGCGAGCGCGGGGCGAGCGCACGCGTCTTGGCGAGGCTGCTCCCCCTCGACCGAGAGAAGACCGATCAGTTCCTCCTCGTCGAGCGCGCACGGTCCGACGATACCGTCGCGAATCGCGATGACTTCTTGGGCATGGTCAGCCATGACCTTCGCAACCTCCTCCAGTCGGTCGTGTGGAACGCGACGATCATCGAGGAGCGGGCGGGCGACGACGAAATAGGCAAGAGCCAGCTCGTCGGGGCTCAGCAGATCCAGCGCTTGGCCTCGCGCATGGGTCGGCTCCTAGGGGACCTCGTCGACGTCGCCAGCATCGACGCCGGCAAGCTCGTGATCGAGCCGACGGTAGGAGACGCCGCGGGCGTGGTTCGCGAGGCGCGCGAGACGTGGGGGAGCCTCGCTTCGGCGAGCGGCATCGCGCTCGAGTCGACCCCAGGTGCGTCGATGCTGGCGACCTTCGATCACGAGCGCGTCCTCCAGATCCTCGGAAATTTGATTACGAACGCGCTGAAGTTCAGCCCGAAGGGTGCGCGCGTCGAGATCGGGCTGCAGCAGGTCGGAGGTGCCGCACGCTTTTCGGTGAAGGACTTCGGGCTTGGAATTCCGAAGGACAAGTTCGAGGCGATCTTCGAGCGATTTTGGCAAGTTGGACAAAACGACCATCGCGGTTTGGGTCTCGGCCTCTATATCTCCAGACGCCTCGTTGACGCACACGCGGGCGAGATCTGGGTGGAGAGCGAGCCGGGGGCCGGGAGCACGTTCTACTTCACGATTCCCATCGCGCGCTGAGCGGCGCTCAGGACGAGAAGGCTCGCCCGAAGCGTCCGGTCGCCCGTCGGCCCCGCAAGCGGCGAGGTCGAGATGAAGGCGCTGCGGATCGGAGCACGCGCGCCCCATCGAAAATTGGAGGCGCCGCCCGGATTTGAACCGGGGATCAGGGTTTACAGCGGGGCCTGACAACTCTGCGGTGCATTAGTGCTCCAGGTAGAGCAAGACCTTTCCCGCCGTCGCGTTGCCGAAGATCCCTTCGAGCATGGCGCCCTCCACTTGTTTCAAGGTGTTATTAAGTAAGGCAATCGGCGGCACGGCCGCCTCGGTTCACGCCGCGGCTCCTGGCGATCGCCCGGCCGAATCACAGCTTCATGGCTGCGCTCAGTCTGCGCTTGCGCTCTCAACGGGCCGCTGGAGCGACTTACTGCATCGGCTCGCGATGGGTTTGAAGGCAAGCCTGTACCAGGCCTTGTAGTAGGATCGCTCGATCTCGTGTCCGTTCGACGCGACCCTTCGGGAGAAGCCGAGTGCAGCTTCAGCAAGGCCAGCGGATTCTGCGCGGTGCCGTTACCACGGCCATGCTAGTTCTCGGCGCTGCATCAATCCCCGTCTGCTCGGCGGCCAGCACTCGGGACCCATCGGCGCTCGCCGCGCTCGATGCGATTCCCGCCGAGGACTGGCTGAAGCAATCGAGCGGCGCGCTGCTTGATCGCGTCATCGCGGCATCCTCGAAGGAATTGCTCGACGCCGCCGCGACGAAGGATCCACGCGCGCAGGCGCTGGTCGGCTCAGCGCACCTGGCCGGCGTGCATGGCTATGCGAAGAGCGAAGCGGGGGCCGCGAAGTTCTACCGTTTTGCCGCGGACTCGAACCCGATCGCACAGAACAATCTGGGGAGTCTGCTGCTCACCGGGGTCGCGAATGGCGGCAAGCCCGCACCGACGGAAGCGGCCGAGATGTTCAGGCGCGCCGCGAAGCAGGGCCATCCCATTGCACAGGCCAACCTCGGAAAGCTCCATACGGACGGGGTTGGCGTCGAGAAGGATGTGGCGAAGGCGATGGAATATCTGGCGCTCGCCGCCGCGCAGGGAAACGCGGAAGCCCAAAACGCGCTCGACGTCCTCGAGGCGCTCGAGGCGCGTGAAGCCGGCGTGAAGACGGTTGAGGCGGAGACCCAGCGGTTGAAGGCGGCCGCGGCCAAAGGCGACGCCGACGCCCTCTACGCGATAGCCGATGATTATGCCGAATTCGACGATGGTTCCGACGAGGCGTACAGCGTGATTCAGTCCTCCTACGAGGAGGCGCTCACTGCCTACGTCCGTGACGCCAAGGCTGGCAGCGTCCGTGCAATGACGCGGACTGCCGACATGTTCTATCAGGGCCTCGGCACCCGGCGCGACGTGAAGCAGGCGTTCGAAAATTACCAGCGTGCCGCTTCGAGTGGCGACGCCTGGGCGCAGATGAGGCTCGGCCAGATGTACGAGCGGGGCGAGTCCGTTCCGCAGGACGCGGGCGAGGCGATCCGGCTCTACCAACTCGCCGCGAGGCAGGGCGAACCGAACGCACAGCGGAAATTGCAGGCGCTGAGCGGCGTCGAGAATCCATAACAACCAGGAGACTCCCGTGCTGTACGAGATTCGCGACTACCACTATCGCCCCGACCTCTTCGCCGCCTATCGGAAGTGGGCGGATGCCGCCGTGCCGGTGCTGCGCAAGCACCTGGACGTGGTCGGCTTCTGGGTCCACGACGGAGCGACTCCGGCGGAGATCACCGGCGCGAACCCACAGAAATCACCGATCGGCGAGGCGAACGTTACGTGGGTGATTCGCTGGCAGAGCAAGGCCGCGCGCGACGTGGCGATGAAGACCGCTTTCGCCGGCGACGACTGGCAGGCCGTATGGGCCCAGCACCCGGACCCGAACGGCTACGTGCAGGTGTCCGCGCGCTTCATGGAAGGCATGTAGGCGCGCTCGGCGGCGCAGCGCCGCGAGAGGGGGGGACGACATGACCGCCACTTCTCAGGGCGCCGCGCGCCCGCGCCTCGGGGTCGCCTTCACCGGCGGCGGCATGAGTCTCGCGCAACTCGTCGAGACGGGGCGCCGCGCCGAGGCCGCGGGCGTAGACGCGCTGTATCTCACCGAGGCGTGGCGCAGCGCGTGGATTCCACTGGCGGCGCTCGCATGCGCCACGCAGCGCGTGACGCTCGGGCCCTACGTGCTGAACGCGTACGGCCACAGCCCGTTTCTCACCGCGATGTCGGCGATCGACTTCGACGACCTCTCGGGCGGGCGCCTGCTGCTCGGTGTGGGCGGCGGCAACAAAGTCATCAACGAGGAGTGGCAGGGCATCCCGCACGAGCGCGTGCTGACCAAGATGGACGAGTACGTCACGCTGCTGCGCCGCGTGGCGCGTACGCGCGCGGGCGAGCCGATCGAGTTCGCGGGGAAGGTGCACCGCATGCGCTGGACGCCCGCCGTCGATCCGCGCCCGAAGCCGTTCCCGGTGTACCTCGCCGCAATTTTTCCCCGCATGGTGAAGGTCGCGGGGCGTTGTGCTGACGGTCTCGCGTGCGGCGCGCTGCTCTCCGCCGAGTACCACCGCGACGTGATCCGCCCCGCGGCGACGGCGGCCGCCGCGGACGCGGGCCGCGATCCGCGCGCGCTCGGCCTGATCACCGGGATCCTCACCGCAGTGGACGCCGATCGCGAGCGTGCGCGCCGCGCTGCACGCGAGGCCATCGTCGGCCTGTTCGCGCCGCTGCCGCATCCTTATTACGAGTTCACGCTGCGCGAGCAGGGATTCTCCGGGGTCGCCGACGCCGCGCTGCGCTTCGTCGCCACGGGTGACCGCGAGGCCGCCATCGATGCGATCCCCGACGAATGCCTCGACCGCCTCACGCTCGCGGGCACGCCCGCCGAGTGCGGCAAGCGCATCGCCGACTACGCCGGCATCGTGGACGAGCTCGTGCTCACGAACGTGCTGCCGCCGCGGGGGGACGAGCCGGCGGAGGCGTATGCGGGGGCGTTCTCGCTGGCGCGGTGAAGTGCACGGCGCGGGCGATCGATTGCCGTCGCGGGGAACGGCGTGCAGCACCTCGAACACGCTGCACACGACGCACGTGACCGCGCTGCGAAACGGCTCCGCCAGAGCCGCGAGTTCGCCTGCGAGCCACGCAGCGCTCAGCTCGTGGTGCGGCATGCGCTCTCCTAACAGATCCAGTTCGCTCGCTCGATCGAGCGACACGGTCCGCCGAACGTGCCCGCGCGCGGATTCGTTCGTGCAGACCGGGTACAAGAGCGTGAACAGCCGGGCTCGAATGTTCGTTCGCCCGCGCTTCAGGCCACGCTGCTACTCGTACTCTCGAACCGCCTCGATCTTGTAGATGAGACGGGACGCAAGAACTGGCGACTCGTCAGCGTGAGCGATCGACACGGCGACTGCTGCGGGCCGCTTGGGCGTCACGGTCCTCGCGACGCTCGCCCAGATGGAGCGCGAACAAGTCGGCGAGCGCGGCGCCTTCGCGCTAGCCGCTGTCGCTTGGCAAGGCCGGGCTCAGAGCCCGAATACACCGTTCGGTTGGCAGGCGACGTCCGGATCAAATCGAGTTGCAGCGGGTGATCGAGGGAAGCTCTTCGCGGATCCGGAGGAGCAGCGCATCCGGAAGCGAATGCTCCGACTTCTCAGCCGGGGCAATGGCGCGCGTCGAATTGCGCGCGAGCTCAACCCGGCCGGCGGTATCAGCCAGCGCCGCGGCTTCACCAAGCTGGGGCTTTCGAGCGCTCCAAATCGTTCGTGAGCTGGCGCAGATCGACCTCGAGCATGTGCGCGCCGCCAAGCGTGTTCCTGCGGAAGACGCCGAGGAACAACTCGGACGAGTTGAGGTCGAGGGCCGTCAAGTGGCTTGCGAAGACGATTCGCGTTCCTCGCCGCGACCACTCCGGATCGAACCCCATCGCGGCGGCCCCACCGGCTAGGCTGAGCGCCGCAGACGAGCCAATCGTGAGGTCGAGCACGCGCAACTCGCCGTCCTGGCCGCGGAACAGCGGCGGCCCGCTTTCGACGCGCGGAATCTTCACGTACAGGACGAACGCACCGTCTGGCGAGTAGCGGCCGCGCGCCGCGGCCGGCTCGCTGGGTGTCAGCAGCGCGTAGAGGTTGCTTTGCGCACGCAACCTCACGTTCCTCAGCGTCGCATCGATCTCAGCCAACTCGTAGCGTCCAGCGCGGTTCGAAAACGTGCCGGAGGGGTTCGGTGTGGCGAGGGTGAACAGCACCTTCGTTCCGTCCGGCGACCAATGCGGATAAAGCGCCCAATACTGCTGATCCGCAAAGCCGGGCTCGTTCGTGACGATGCGACCCTGTACGGCGCCGTTCGCATCCATCAGCTCGAGCACGTACGCGACGCCAGTCACTGCGCCGGCCGTGACCTCGCGTTTCACGTACAGAATCGTCAGCCCGTCCGGAGACCACGTAGGATGCAGGGCGCGCTCCGTGCCTGAGAAGTTCGTGAGCTTGATGGGCAGGCCCGAACAGTCGGCTGCGACCTTGTAGAGGTTCAGGTCCGGAGCGACGCCCTCGTACACGACCCACTTCCCATCGGGCGAGAGGTCGTTCTCTTGGCCGAGGTTCGTGACTTGCGCGAGCACGCAGAGGCTGTCGGAGGTGTCGTCGAACTCCACGGGGTCGCGCGCGATCACACGGTCGTTGTTCGAGAACACGACTTGCGGAGAGATGTCGAGCCGCCCAGCGCCGACGCTGTTCGGCAGGCTGGTGTTGAGGCCGGCGATTGCAGGATCGTTCCCCTGCTGGTCCGCGATCTGCGACGCGATCGTGAAGTCGAGTGCGCTCGCCTTGTCGATGAGCGCCTGCCGGATCACCGACGGCGAGCAGTTCGCCGCCATCGTTACGTTTCGGCAGTAGTCGATCAGCAGCGCGGCGGCGCCCGCCGCGTGCGGCGTCGCGGCGGATGTGCCATTGAAGACGCCTGGCGCGTACGTCGCCGAGTACACCTCGGTCGGGGCGACCAAGTCGGGCTTGTTGCGTAACACCGCGCCGCTCTCGTCGTACGCGGGGCCGAGACTCGAGTAGTCGAGGATGTAGTCGTTGTGCCAATCCGCCGCGCCGATCCCGAGCACGTTGGCGCCGACGGCCTCGGTCGCTCCGAGCGTCGCCGCGAGCCCGGCCGGCGTCGGCTGACCGATGTTGTCGAAGTTCTTGGCGTCGATGTGAATGAAGCCAGGCGCTGGCTCCGGGCCAGGCAGCTTCTGAACGCTCAGGAATCCCGAATGCAATCCGCCGCCATTGACTCCGAACTGAATCGCGTTGAAGGGCGTCGGCGGCGCCGTCGTCGAGCCATTGAAGTTGCCGGACGCGTCGTAGCCATGGATCACGAGCTTCGCGAACGGCGAGCCCGCGCGGAACTCGTTCCACTGGCTCCATGCGAGATTCAGCACTTGAGCACCGGGGTAGTAGGACACGGAGATGCAAGGCACCGTCGTTCCGTTGTGATTGCAGGTCGTGACCCCGCTGTGCGTCGCTGCATTCCACTGCTGGAAGCCCGCGGCGTTCGGGCTGAACGCCTCGAACGCGTGCTGCCGCTGACGGTTCGCCATGCAATGCACGACGACGCGGCTTCGCCCCGCGATGTCGAGCACTTTCGCGTACTGACTCGTGCCATCGAAGGCATCCGCGCCCATCATCGTGATCGACGCCGTGATCACGTCGACGCCCTGCGAGATCGCGTCCTGCACCATCGCGAACGCCTCTGCCTGGCCGAACGGGTTGTAGAGATAGAGGTCGGCGTCCGGCGCCATGTCGAGCACGATCTCGGCCACGGCCGTGCCGTGCTGCCCGTTCGAATCGTTGTAGCGATCGATGATCGTGCCGGTGGGCGAGCCCGGATCTGCGCACACGCCTCCGACGAGGGGCACGGGACAGAACGTGCGCTTCACACGCGCCGCGATTTTCGATTGATAGATCGCGTTCTGGACGAAGCCACCGTCGAAGATCGCAACCTTGATTCCCTTGCCCGTGACACCGCGTGGAGGAGAGGCGCCCGGCACGTCGATCTGGTGCATGTCGAGCGCGCCGGAGACGATTGCGCCCTGGGTGAGTGAGTTCGGTCCCGGAATCGGCGGCGCCGGGAGCGCTTCCTCGAGAGGCGCCTGAATGGGCGCCGCCACCGCGACAGAAGCCAGGTTCGTCAGCGCATCCAGCGCGCTGATCGCGAGTTCGAACGACACGTACTCGCCGGCCACGAGAATGTTGGTGGCGCCGAGCGCCTGAAGATCGGCGACCACGTCGTTGCCGCTTCGAGACGTCGCAATGACTTCGAGTGGGATCCGGTTGTTCGGTGCGAACAGAACCCCAGTGGCCGATGCGGTGGCTGCAACGCCCTCGCCGGCGTCGAGTAACTGCTTGAAGCGCAGCAGCTCGCCCGCAAGCTTGGCGTCCCCTGCACTCGGCGGCCTCGGCGCGCTCGTCAGACCAGGCGGCGTCGCGATGAGCTGCGTCGTCTGCGCACTCTCTGCGCCCGCGAGCACGGTCGTCACGACATACACGTAGGTCTGATCGTTGACCGGCGTGCGATCGGCGAAGTTGATCGCCGCGAGCGGCGTGCTCGTGAGCAGGGAGAAGGGGCCGCTCGCACCGCCGCCGCGGTACACGTTGTACGCGGCCGCTGCGTTCGAGTCCGCGTTCCAGTTGAGAAACACGACACCGTCTCCAACGAGAGCGGTCAGGCCGCTCGGCGGATTCGGCGCCGTCGCGCTCGTCACCTGGAATACGAGCTGCGCCGGCGCGAACGGCTGCGTGCGGTCTTGGCGAATCGTGAAGCTGTCGACGCCCGTCTTCTTCTGGCCCGGCGCGAGATCGCCGATCGCGAGCGCGCCTTCGACGATCGCGGTCGCAGGGTTGGTGCTGGCGACGCTGCCGGAGAGGCCCGTCGCGCTCGTCGTTCCCGTATTCGTCGCGTCGACCGTGAACGAGTACTCGACCTCAGTGCGCCCGACGCGCTGCTGCGCGGTCTGGCGATACTCGAGCTTGGTGTTGCCGACCTGCGCGGTGTGCACGACAGGCAAGCACGAGCCGAGCGCGAGCGAAGTGGCTGCGAGCAGCGCGACGTGCACGCGGCGGCGGCGCGCGCGCGCGAACAGCACGAGCGCGAAGGCGCCGAGCAGCAGCGCGAGCGTGGGCTCCGGCACCACCGTTGTGTTGCCCTGCTCGAGCTGCGCGATCAGCGCGCCGTTCGCGTCGAACTCATTCAGCGTGAAGGGCAACGCGCCCAGCGCGCCGGTGCCCGTAACGATTGCGCGCACGGTGAACACGCCGGAGGTGCTCGCGCCGCCCACCAGTGCAAGCGCATCGTAGGCGCCAAAGTCGGGGAGCAGCGGATCGGGCTGAATCAGCAGCACGTCCCAATCGGAGCTGGCTGGCGTCGATGGGATCAAGAGCGAGTAGTCATCCGGGTCGAAGCCGATGCTGAAGCCCTGGTTCGCCGCGAACGTGAAGCCACTGACGCTGAAAATGAACTCCCAGAGGTCGCCGCCGGGCCCCTGTGAATCGGGAAGGTCGACGGCGACTTGATCGATCGTCGTGCCAGCGGCACCGAGCGGAGCGATCGCAGCCAAGAAACCCAACGCCGCAGGCAAGACCCAACGCTTCGTCATCGGCAACTCCTCACGCGGACAGGCGGTCGCGGAAAACCATGTGACAAGCCGGCGCGCGATACGAGAGCGCGCCCGGGGACTGAGCTGTATGCGAGCCGTCGGTGGGCGCCGAACGCATGCGCGGCGCAGCCGAGCAGCGCCGCAGCTCTCCGCTTCACGTGCGCCGCGAGCTGCGCGGGCTTGATTGCGCGCATTGGCCTGCTCGCTCCGCACACGTGCGCGCAGCGTGCGAGGCCCGCCGCGTCTGTGCGCCCTCGCGGCGTAGTCGAGCGTCTCGATCAGCCACGGCGCGGAAGCCGTGCTCCGCGGCCCAACGGATCTCGCGCAGCGCGCCGGCTTGATCGCCGGCAGCGATGCACGCCGCCGGCAGAATGCGCGGCGCGTCGCCCTGCATGTGCGGGCCGCGGAACGCATGCGCCCAGCGGTTCCACTGCCGGCAGATTGCCTTCGCGAACGCCGGGTCGGGCGTCGCCCAGCACAGCAGCCCCTTGTTAGGGAACATCAGCTCGGCGTCGATGCCGTCTGCATCGTGGGCGGCGGGCCGCTCGGCCACCGTGCGCCCCGTACGTCCTCGTCGTCCATGCGCGTCGGGCACTGCGGCGGGCAGGCCTTGGCTCCGGTCGCGGTTCGGATCCGCAGAAGCGTGCACGCGGGCGGGCTTCACGCGCTGCGGCCGATTGCGCGCATCGGGCGCCTCCTCGGCATCCCGAGCCGCCCCCTTCGCCTGCCGCGCCAGTGCCGGCTCCCTCGCTGGGATCGAGCACCAAGGGAGGGCGGGGGAACGCGCCGACGGATCCGTGCGCCCCCAGTCCGGCGGGGCGGCCCGAGGCCGAGTCGTGGCAGTTGAAACCGCGGCCGATCGGCAATCAGATCAGGAGGTGCGCAGGAGTGGGTGTCGTCTTAGTGCGCGCGTCCTACCCGGGCCATGGCACCGCCCACGCCGGAATCCGCATCAATCCCTCGATCCAGCGCCGGATATTTGGAAACGGCTCCATCGGCATTTCCGACTCGCACCAGTACGTCGCCATCGACGCGAGCTGGAAGTCCGCGATCGTGAGCCGCCCGCAGGCCACGAAGTCTTTGCCCGCGAGATGACCGTCGAGCACCTTCGCGAAGCGCTCGAAGTCGGCACCCTGCGCCTTCAGCGACTCGACATCTGGCGGCCCGATCCCGAACGTCGATTTGACGATGTGCTCGAAGTAGAACGGCGCGACCGCGGGTGCCCAGTGCCCGTCGTTCCACGACAGCCAGCGCAGCACCTCCACCTGTTCGGCGGGCTGATTCGCCGGCCACATGTCGGAGTCCGCCTGGATGCAGAGGTGCGCCATGATCGCGGCGGCCTCCCACAGCACGAGGTTGCCGTCCACGAGCGTCGGCGCCTTCATGTTCGGATTCAGCGCCGCGTAGGCGGGCTCCCTGAGATCGCCCGCCATCAGGTCGAGCTCGATGAACTCGGCGTCGATGCCCAGGTGCTTGGCCAATGCCAGCACGCGCCGGGGCGCCTGGGCTTTGATCCAGTAGATCTTCATGCGAGCCCTCCGTGATTCGGGAAGCGATGTTCCTACTCCTCTTGACGAATGGCCGGACCGCAAATCGACACCCGATGCGGGGACACCTCCTCCTTTCGAGGGTCCGAGACCGCGTCAGACCCGCTCGCGAAATACCGCTTCGATGTTGTTGCCGTCGGGATCGAAATCGTCGCTTTCGAACCGGGCGCTGCGCGCGGCAGGCCGCGTACGAACCTGCCACAGCGGGCCCTCGGCCTCCGACATGCTTCGCGTTTGCTTCCCGAGCGAGCTGAATCGGAAGCGCGCCATCGCGCGAACTTGGCGGAGAGGGAGGGATTCGAACCCCGGTGCGCTTTCGAGTACGCCGGATTTCGAGCCCCATTGGCCATCGAGACGGCGCGGACTGCGCTTAGCGCCTGCTTACCCGCCTCGGGGTCCCAGGGTGGCGTATCCTGCAACCCATTGATCTCATTGGAGGCGCCGCCCGGATTTGAACCGGGGATCAGGGTTTTGCAGACCCATGCCTTACCACTTGGCTACGGCGCCTCGCGTCGCATCGGTGCGCAGAGCGCTACCGGTGCCGCGGGCGGCGGAAGATGGCGGAGGGCCGCGCTCGCGTCGACCTGAAATCTGGGTGGAGCGCGCGGCGAAGGCTTCAGTCGCGCGCCAGCCGGCGGTGCCGCGTCGACCGCCACCGCGCACACACGAGAACCCCGCAGCGGAGCGCGCTCTCGCGCGCCCCACTGCGGGTCCTCATCCGCTCGACGGCCGGTCCTCTACGCGCGCCGACGCCTCGATGCGAGGCGCGGCCCCACGCGTGGGAAGCCGGAGCGGCGAGGCTCGATGCGTCTAATCGTTCACTTCGTGGTCGTGGATCTGCGAGTGCTGCGGGTGCACGTACTTGCGCCCGATCCACAGTCCGGTGAGCCCGCCCAGTGCCGCCAGCACGATGGGCCCGAGCACGACCGCGACGACCGCGGCCACGACGAATACTTCAACCATTAGGTCCCCAAACGAATGCCACCGGCGCGTCGCGTGCGACGCGCACTCGGCGCGAGCCGGCGGCGAGTGCGAGCGCGGCGGTTGCCGCGCCCGATTACTGGCCGGGCGGAGTCTCCTCCACGTGCGTTCCTCCCGATTTTGGCCGGTCGGCTCGCGATGCGAGGGATCCAACTTCGGAGCGGTGAGGCTCGTGGGTCGATCGGCGATGCCATTCGACCTTACACCCCGATCTGGCGAAGGCGAGGTTTTTCTCGCGCTCCCTTAAACTGCCTGGATGCTGTGGCTGCTCGTGCTTGGGCTCGGCGGGATCGGCGCGGTGATGCGCGTCGCAATCGGCGCGGCGTTGCCCTTCCGCGCGTTTCCCTGGGCAACTCTGGGAGTGAACTTCGCGGGTTGCCTCGCGATCGGGGTGCTGCACGAGTGGCTCTCCGCCCGCATCTCGCTCTCGCCGCTCTGGCGGCCCGCGCTGATTGGCGGCCTGCTCGGCGGCTTCACCACGTTCTCGGCTTTCGGCCTCGAAACGTGGCAACTGCTCCAGTCCGGGCGCACGGTTGCCGCTCTTCTCTACGCGCTCGGCAGCGTCGTCCTCGGCGTCGCAGCGGTGGCGGCGGGCATCGCGCTCGCACGCGCCGCTGCCTAGCCTGAACGCGCCGCCGCGCCCGCGGAGAAGCCAGTGACGATCTCGTTCGACCCGCTCGTAGACGGCCGCCGCGCCGATCCCTTTCCGCTCTACCGCGAGCTGCGCGACCACGCGCCGGTTCACCACACGCCCGGCAGCAACGTGTACTCCGTCTCGCGCTTCGACGACGTGCAGCAGGTGCTGCGCTCGCCCGATCTCTACTCGTCGCGCGCGATGCTGACGGTGCTGCTGAACGCGGGCCCCGATGGCGAGCTGCCGATCACGCCGGGGATACTGCTGTTCTCGGCGCGCCTGATGTGGACGGCGCGGCTCAACCCGTTCACGCTGCGCAAACGCCCG
>JANNKN010000225.1:0-1679 GCA_031396315.1 Deltaproteobacteria bacterium | reverse complement strand
CCCTGTCCTGAATCCGCGCCTTGGGATATTCGTGCTCGACGACGAGATGGGTGTTGGCGACGTCGAGCTTCAGCAGCTCTCGCGCCGCCAACTGGTGATCGAGCCAGTCGACGCTGCGGTTCTGCAAGCACGCGAGCGGGTCGTGCTTCGCGGTGCCGGGCAGCTCGTGCTCGGCGAAGACGGTCTGCTTCTTCCACGCGTCACCCGGCTGCGTACCGCGGCCGAGCGTCTGCCCACCGTAGCCCCAAGCGGCGAGGCCGCGCGCGTCGATCACCTGGCCCTTCACGTGAAAGCCTGCGATCAGGAAGCCGTAGCCTTGATCCCTCAGGTACTGGAACACGGAGCGCGTGTCCTGGCCCATCAGGATCGCGTGCGACGGGTCGTAGTGGATGCGGAACTGGTCGCCGACGCCGTGCCGCTCGCAGATCCGGTGAAGTGCGATCCACGCGCCGGGCGTGTAGGCCAAGTTGTTGTGGAAATTGTCGCCCGCGCTCCAGCCCGGCATCGGGCACTGCTCGACGCGGTATTGAAGGCCGCGCGCCTTCGCCTCGCGCAAGAGCGGCACGAACGAGCGCTCGAAATCGGCGAGGTTCTGATCGAGCGTCAGCGACTGGTTACGGCCGACGAAGCCGCACACTGCCGGCGCCCCTAACAGCACCGCCGCGTCCATCGCGCGCAGCATGAACGCGTGCTTCTTCGCGCGGAGCTCCGCGCCCTCGTGCAGCATGTCGTCGAAGTAGCCGATGTCCGCGATCGCCACGCCGCTCGCGCGCACCGCCGCGTCCACGCGCTGCGCCCGCTCGCGCGTGAAGGGCGCGCGCAGATCGAGGGTGTTCGCGACCGGATCGAGCAGCGCCTCGGCCGGCACGTCGGCCTCGTTCGGATGCAACGCAGCGGAAAGCTGAATGCACTCCGCGCCCATGCGCCGCGCGTAATCGAGCCATTCCTCGACGGCGAGATCGGGATCCGCGTCGCGCTTCGCACGCGGCGTCAGCTCCTGCAAAGCGGCCGTGAAGATCCCGACGGGCATGTGCTGAGGGACGAACGGTCGAACGACGGACATTTCCGGAGCTCCTCGCGCAACTGAAGCGTGGCGTGTGGGTTTGTTCGGTTCGGAACCACCCGGACCGCGCCCGCACGCGCGCATCCTGCTCCATCCACAACAACTCTTCCAAGGAATGAACACCATGCTCAGCAAACGCCTTGCGCTCCCCGCGCTCCTCGGCTTCCTCGCCCTCGCGACGCAGGCGAGCGCTCAAGCAGTCCCGGACGGAGCTGGCGCGCTGGCCGGCAGGGATCGCCTGCGCGTCCCGGGTTGCGGCCGTGAAGCCGGCCCGCTCAGCGTCGACGTGACGCTCGCCGCGAACGGCGCGTGGACCGCTGACGTCGGCGCGGTCACCTACTCCGGAACGTCGACCCAGATGAACCGACGTCTCGCCCTACTGACGCTCGACGCCGGCTCGCTCACCGCGCTCGATACCGCGCTCGAAGCCGACGCCTCGGCATTGTGCGAAGAGGCCGTGACGATCAGCGCACTCACCTCGAACGCCACGCTGAAGGTGAACAAGCGCCAAACCCGCGCGCGCCTCCACTTCGGCGTCCGCGCCACCGGCAGCTCCGCCAGCGGCGATGGCAGCGGCACCTACCGCATCCGCGCCCGCGGCGACTGGACTCCGGTC
>JANNKN010000221.1:0-4598 GCA_031396315.1 Deltaproteobacteria bacterium | reverse complement strand
GCCCGCCCGCGCACCGAGATGGAATTCCGCCCGCGCGGCGACGACGTACTCGTGCTGCGCGGCCGCCTCGCTGCCTGCCCTGTGCTCGCGATCGCCGAGCCGGTCTTTTTGAACTGACGCCTCGAAGGAGCCTCCCATGCGTCTCCGCCAGATCGCCCTCGCCGCTCGCGACCTCACTGGCACACTCGACGCGCTCAGCGACGTGCTCGGCATCGAGGGCGCGTTCCACGATCCGGGGGTCGCTGCATTCGGCCTCGAGAATGGCGTGCTGCCGATCGGCGAGACATTCCTCGAGGTCGTCTCGCCGGTACGGCCGAACGCGACGGCCGCGCGCTGGATCGAGCGGCGCGGCGGCGACAGCGGCTACATGGTGATCTTCCAGGTCGATGATCTCGCGCCGCAGCGCGCGCGCCTGCTCGAGCTCGGTGTGCGGATCGTGTGGGAGGGCAAGCAGAAGGGCGCGGCCACGCTGCACCTGCACCCGCGCGACGTCGGCGGCGCGATCGTCTCGTTCGACACGATGGACGAGCCGGGCGCCTGGGAGTGGGCGGGGCCGACGTGGCGCCAGCACATCCGCAGCGACGTGACGCGAGCGATCGTCGGCGCCGAGGTCGAGGGCCCGGAGCCGGAGAAGCTCGCGGCGCGCTGGAGCGAGGTGCTCGGTATCGCCGCCACGCGCGACGCCAGCGGGCGCCCGACGATCGCGGTAGAGGGCGGTGTGCTGCGCTTCGTCCACGGCGCGAGCGACGGCGTGATCGGCGTACTGCTCGACGTCGCGGACCGCGCGCGGTTCCGCGCTGCCGCCGAGAAACGCGGCGTGCTGGACCCCGACGGCGCCGCGCGCATCGCGGGGACGCGCTTTCTGGCCAGGTGAGTGTCAATCGGGGTCAGACCCCGATTGACATCGGCGCGCGGTCGATACTCTGCGCGGCTCGCGAGGAGCTCCCGCCATCGACGACGCCGGCGCACTGCCTGAGAACCCGCTCGCGTCGCCCGATGTGCGCGTCGTGATTCACGACGGGCGCGAGTTCATCCTGGTCGGCACCGCGCACGTCTCGCGCGAATCGACCGAGCTGGTGCGGCGCGTGGTCGAGGCCGAGCAGCCCGACGGCGTGTGTATCGAGCTCGACCCAGGCCGTTACGACGCGCTCTCGAAGCCGCAGCGCTTCGAGCAGCTCGATTTGCGCCAGGTGCTCGCGAGCCGCCAGCTGCCCACCTTGTTCGCGAACCTCGTGCTCGCTGCGTTCCAGCACTCGCTCGGCGTGAAGCTCGGCGTTCGCCCCGGCTCGGAGCTGCTCGAAGGCGCGCGCGCCGCCGACGCGATCGGCAAGCCGTTTCACCTGTGCGACCGCGAAGTGCGCGTGACCCTGAAGCGCGCCTGGGCGTCGCTCTCGTTCTGGAAGAAGGCGCTGCTCGCGTCGGCGCTGGTCGAGAGCTTGTTCGCGCGACCGGAGATGAGCGAGGACGATCTGCGCGAGCTGCGCGAGCGCGACGTGATGACGCAGCTGCTCGAAGAGCTGTCGAAGGCGTTTCCTGGCCTGAAGCGCGTGCTGATCGACGAGCGCGACGCCTACCTCGCGGAGAAGATCCGACAGGCGCCGGGCGCGAAGCTGGTTGCGGTCGTCGGCGCGGGGCACCTCGCGGGCCTCGCGGGGCACCTCGAACGCGGCGAAGAGATCGCGCTCGCGCCGCTCGAGTCGATCCCGGTGCCGTCGCGCTTCGCGGGCTGGTTTGGCTGGGCGTTCGCGCTCGCGATCGTGGGCTCGATCGTCGCGCTCGGGATCGTGCGCGGGCCCGAGGCGGCAGGCGACAGCGCCCTCGCCTGGGTGCTCGCGACCGGCGTCCCGTGTGCGGTAGGCGCGCTACTCGCCTTCGGGCACCCCGCGACGGTCGTCGCCGCGTTCGTTGCCGCCCCGATCACGACGCTGCACCCGGCGATTGGCGCGGGCCACGTCACCGCGTTCGTGCAGTCCTACTTCCGGCCGCCGTTCGTGCGCGAGTTCAGCCAAGTGCTCGACGATCTTTCCACCGTCTCAGGCCTCTGGCGCAACCGCCTGCTGCGGGTGGGGCTCGTGTTCGTGCTCAGCTCGGTGGGCGCGGCCTCCGGCATGTGGTTCGGCTTCGGGCAGCTGATGCACAGCCTGTTTTCCTGAGAACTCGGCGCGCGATGTCGGCGTAGGCTGCTCTCGAACACGGAGGATTACGCGATGGGAATCTCACGACCGGGCCTCAAGCGTTCGCGCGATCAGCGCATGATCGCCGGTGTATGCGGCGGCATCGCGGAGTGGCTCGGCTGGAGCGCGACGTCGGTGCGAGTCGCGTTCTTCCTCGTGTCCGTGCTGTCGGTCGCGTTTCCCGGCATCGTCGCGTACCTGATTCTTTGGATCGTGATGCCCGAGCGCGACCGCGACGAGCTCTGATTCGCGGGCAGGCCACTGCCGCCCGGCTCGGATACGCGAGATTGCCGGCTCGATCGCATTCGAGTTGCCAGGTCGCGCAGGGATCTGTTAGAAGTGCACTGTCTCGGAGGTGCGCGCCATGAAAAAACCTTGCCCGAAGCGCAGCGCGCCCTCCCCGACCGAAGCGAGTCGCTGACTCGATTCCAAGCTCAGAGGCCCCGGGGACGCGCCACCTGACCGCGGCCTCTGCCTGTTCTCCCACGCTTGGATCGCGTCATGACCGAACTCTCTCCCGTTACGCCTGCTCCCGTTTCCGTCGCCGCAGGCGCACCCGCGCGCGGCTCGATGCGCGAGCTGATACTGCTCGGCACGCCGCTCGTGCTCACCCAGCTCTCGCAGACGCTGATGGGCATCGTCGATGCCGCGTTCGTCGGCCGGCTCGGCGCCGCGGAGCTCGGCGCCGTCGCGTTCGCGAACATCTGGAGCTGGACGATCTTCTCGCTGTTCTTGGGAGCTGCGAGCGCCGTGCAGACGTTCGTCTCGCAAGCCCAAGGTGGAGGTGACGAGCGGCGCTGCGGCATGTGGGCGTGGCAGGGTTTCTGGGCCGTAGGCCCCGCGACCGCGCTGGCCGCGATCGCCTGCTATCTCGCGACCCCTACGTTCTTGCCCGAGGTGTTAGGGCTCGTCGGCGCCACGCCCGAGCTCGCGCGGCCGGCGGTCGAGTACCTGCAGCCGCGCGCGATCGGCATGATCGCGCTGGGCGTCGTGTTCGTGTGGAACAACTTCTTCCGCGGCGTCGGCCTCACCACGATTCCATTGCTCGCGGGCCTCGTCGCCAACATCGCGAACGCGCTCGGCGCCTACGCGCTCGTGTTCGGGCACTTCGGAGCGCCGCGGCTCGGCGTGACGGGCGCCGCGATCGCCACCGCCTCGAGCGAGTTCCTTTACGCGGCGATCCTGCTCGGCGTCGCACTGCGTCCCGCAGTGGTCCGGCGCTTCGGCACGCGGCCTCAGCTGCCGGATCTGCACGCCCTCCGTCGCCTCGTGCGCACGGGGCTCCCGATCGGCGCGCAGTGGGTGTTCGACGGGCTCTCCTTCGCCGTCTTCACGCTGCTGCTCTCGTCGATGAGCGCCGCAGCGGTCGCCGCGAGCCACTCGTTCATCTTGTTGGTGAACGTGTCGTTCATGATCGCGCTCGGCGTCGCGGCCGCGACCCAGACGCTGGTCGGACGCGCGATCGGTGCGGGCGAGCCGGAGTTCGCGGTGACGGCGCTGAAGAACGGCCTGCGAGTCGCGCTCTCGTTCTCGGCCGCGCTCGCGGTCGGCCTCACCGCCGCGCCTACGCTGCTGATGCGCATCTTCACGACGGACGCCGACGTGCTCGCGCTCGGCGTCGGCGTGCTGCGCCTCGGCGCGATCTTCCAGCTGCTCGACGCGGCGCACATCGTCGTGATGGGCGCACTTCGTGGCGCGGGCGACACGGCCTGGCCGGCGGCGTGGCAGACCGCGCTCGCGTGGACCGTGTTCCTGCCGCTCGCGTGGCTGTTCGGGCGCACGCTCGGCTACGGCCTCGTCGGCGCCTACGCCGGCGGCACGATCTACGTCGCCCTGCTCGCCGGCGGCCTGTTCTGGCGCTTCGCCTCGGGTAAGTGGCGGAGCGTGCGTATCTGACCCGAATGGCCCTTTGGGGTCTGACCCCAAAGGGCCATTGTGACCGGCGCTGTCACACCGCCGGCGCAATCTCCCCCCAAGCGCTGCTCGCTCGATCGCCGCGCGGGCGTATGATCGACTCGGGGTTGGGGGTTGCACATGGGTTTCGTCGAGATCGCGCTCGTCGCGGTCGGGCTCTTGTTGGCTGCGTGCGCCGCGATGCTGTTCTCACTGCTGCGCCGCGCCGCGCCAGAACCTGTGACCGCGCTGGCGCCTCGCCTCGAAGAGCTGACGCGCGGGCAGGAGCGCACCGACCGTGCGTTGCGCGACGAGCTACTGCGCAGCCGCGACGAGCTCGCTACGCACACGCGCCACCTGCGCGAAGAGCTCGGCGGCACGCTGCGCGATGTGGGCAACACCCTCGATCAGAACCTCGAGCGCTCGCGCGAAGCGATCGACACGCGCCTGCGCGGCATGCAAGACGACAACCAGAAGAAGCTCGACGAGATGCGCGCGACGGTGGACGAGAAGCTGCAGAGCACGCTCGAA
>JANNKN010000216.1:0-2813 GCA_031396315.1 Deltaproteobacteria bacterium | reverse complement strand
CGAAGACGTTTGGCACGTTCAAAGCGCTCGACCGCGTCAGCCTGCGGGTGCCGGGCGGATCGCTGGTGGCGCTGCTGGGGCCTTCGGGCTCCGGCAAGACGACGCTGCTGCGCATCATCGCCGGCCTCGAGTCGCCCGACCAAGGGCGCGTATTCATCGACGGCGAGGACGCGACGGACCACGCCGTCGGCGACCGCGGCATCGGCTTCATGATCCAGCACTACGCGCTGTTCAAGCACATGAGCGTGTTCGAGAACGTCGCGTTCGGGCTGCGCGTGAAGCCGCGGCGCCAGCGGCTGCCGGAGGGCGAGATCAAGAAGCGCGTGCTCGAGCTGCTCGATTTCGTGCAGCTCGGCGGGCTCGAGGAGCGGCGCCCGGCGCAGTTATCAGGCGGCCAGCGTCAGCGCGTCGCGCTCGCACGCGCGCTGGCGGTGCGGCCGCGCGTGCTGCTGCTCGACGAGCCGTTCGGCGCGCTCGACGCGCGCGTGCGCAAGGACCTGCGGCGCTGGCTGCGCAAGCTCCACGACGAGCTGCACATCACGAGCGTGTTCGTGACGCACGATCAGGAGGAGGCGCTGGAGCTCGCGGACCGCGTGGTCGTGATGAATCGTGGGCGCATCGAGCAGGTGGGATCGACCGACGAGCTCTACGAGCATCCGGCGACGCCGTTCATCTTCGATTTCCTCGGCGACGCGAACGTGCTGCCTGCGGAAGTGCGCGGCCGCAGCGTGTTCCTACCAGGCGCCGAGCAGCCGATCGCGATCGACGCGATCCACCCGAGCGGGCCTGCGGACGTGTACGTGCGCCCCGGCGACCTGCGTCTCGCGGAGCCCGGAAGTGCGGGCGTGGAAGTGCGCATCGCGAGCGTGCAGCGCACGGGTCCGATCGTGCGCGTCGGCGCCGAGACGCGCGCCGATCGGCTGCCGCTCGCGATCGAGCTGCCGCACCTGCATCACGATGTGCCGCACTTCGTCGCGGGCGCCGCATTGCGGCTGCGGCTGATGCAGTTCAGCGTGTTTGCGCGCAGCGAGCGCAAGGCTTCGCCCGCGACGCTCGCCGCGCCGCTGCTGATCGGACGCGAGCGCGAGCGCGAAATCGGCGGTTAGCGCCTCAGCGCGCCCGCTTCTCCGCGCGAAACTTCGCAAACGCCTCGCCCTCCCACGCGCGATGCTCGCCCTTCGCGTAGGCCTGCGCGTTGCGCCAATAATTCCAGGCGTTCTCGCGGTTCTCCGCCGTGAAGTCGCGCTGCTTGATGACTTTCGCCGGCACGCCCGCCACGAGCGAGTGCGGCGGCACGATCATCTTCTCGCGCACGACGGCGCCGGGCGCGACGATCGAGCCGCGTCCGATGACGGCGCCGTCCATCACGATCGCGCCAATCCCTATCAGGCAGTCGTCCTCGATCGTGCAGCCGTGAATCACCGCGCGGTGCGTGATCGAGCACAAGTCGCCGATCACGGTCGCGTCGTCGTAGCCGACGTGGATCATCGTGAAGTCTTGGATGTTCGTGTTGCGGCCGATCTGCACGCGCTGGCACTCGGCGCGGATCACGACGTTCGGCCAGAGCGAAGAGCCTTCGCCGATCGCGACCTTCCCGTAGACCTGCACGCCGGGCGCGATCCACACGCTCGGATGAAACGACTGCAGCATTTCTTCTCCTCTCCTGCGGCGTGCGCCTGCGTATCCTAGGCCGCTCGCGAAACGAGGAGATTCCCATGCGCGCCGTCGTCGTCGATCGTTGGCTGGAGCCGTCGGAGCTGAGCGTCAGCGAGGCGCCGGAGCCGCAGCTGCGGCCGGGAACGCTCGCGCTCGAAGTGAAGGCCGCGGGCTGCAACTTCTTCGACATCCTGATGGTGCAGGGCCGTTATCAGGTGAAGCCGCCGTTTCCGTTCATCCCGGGCGCGGAAGTCTCCGGAATCGTCACGGCGGTGGGCGAGGGCGTGCGCGGCTTTGCGGTCGGCGACCGCGTGCTCGCCGGGGCCGGGCTAGGCGCGTTCGCGGAGCGCGCGGTCGTCTCGGCGGGCGCGGCGCACAGACTTCCGGCGGAGATGAACTTCGCCGAGGGCGCCGCGATCCCGACGATCTACCCGACCTCGTATGCGGGCCTCGTCTTTCGCGCAAAGCTGGCGCAAGGCGAGACGCTGCTCGTGCACGCGGCGGCAGGCGGAGTCGGCAGCGCGGCGGTGCAGATCGGCCGAGCGCTCGGCGCGCGCGTGATCGCGACGGCCTCGGGGCCCGAGAAGCTGCAAGTCGCGCGCGAAGCGGGGGCGGACGTCGCGATCGACTACACGCGCGAGGACTGGGTGGCGCGCGTGCTGGAGGAGACAGGCGGGCGCGGCGCCGACGTGATCTACGACTCGGTCGGCGGCGACGTGTTCGACAAGTCGTTGAAGTGCATTGCCTGGAACGGCCGGCTGCTCGTGATCGGCTTCGCGGGCGGCGAGATCCCGAGCGTGAAGGCGAACCGCATCCTGCTGAAGAACATCGCGGTGGTGGGCCTGCACTGGGGCGCTTACGCGAAGTTCGAGCCCGAGCGCATCCCCGAGACCTACCGCGCGCTCTTCGAGATGTACGGAAAAGACGAGATCCGCCCGCTGATCTACCGCGAATACCCGCTAGCCGACGTCTCCGCCGCGCTCGCCGCGCTTGGCTCCCGCCAGAGCTGGGGAAAGGTGATCTTGGTGCCATAGGCGGATTAGCGGGGTCGAGGGCCGCGCGATGCGGCCCCCGCCCCCCCCCCCCCCCCCACACAAAACCAAGGCCGACCCCCACGGATGCGTGGCACCGCCAAAAAAACCCCCGCGCGGGCGGGG
>JANNKN010000199.1:0-3403 GCA_031396315.1 Deltaproteobacteria bacterium | reverse complement strand
GGCATGCCGCTCGCGGTGATCTTCACCGTGGGCGCTTCTCTGCTCGTCTCGCTCACGATCATTCCGTTCCTCGCATCCACCTTTCTCTCGAACACCGAGCACGAGGGCAACCGCGCGCTGCGCCTCTTCAATCGCATCATCGAGTCGAGCTACCGCCCGCTGCTCCACTTCTCCCTGTCGCGGCCGCTGTTGACTCTGCTCGGCGCGTTCGCGTTCTGCGCCGCGTCCTTCGCGCTCGTTCCGCTGATGGGCCTCTCGTTCTTTCCGAAGGCGGGCATCTCGCAGTTCCGCGTGCGCATCGAGAGCGCCGAGGGCGCAACGCTCGCCGCGACCGACGCCGCCGCGCGCTTCACCGAAGTGGTGCTCGCGGGGCATCCCGAGATCGAGCGCGTGATTACGAACGTCGGCCACGGAAACCCGCAGATCTTCTACAACGTGCGCCCGATCGGGGAGAACACGCGCATCGCCGAGCTGTTCGTGCACCTGCACGAGTGGGACCCGTTCTCGTCTCCGCAGCTGCTCGACACGCTGCGCGCCGAGCTTGCCGATTTTCCGAATGCGAAGATCCGCGTGTTCGAGTTCCAGAACGGCCCGCCGCTCGAATCGCCGATCCAGATTCGCGTCACTGCGGAGCAGCTCGAGCAGTTGCCGGCGCTCGCGCGCCAGGTCGAGGATCTGCTGCTCGCGACGCCGGGCACGCGTTACGTCGACAACCCGCTGCAACAGCCGAAGCTCGACCTCGCGGTGCGCGTAGACACCGATCAGGCCGGGCGGCTCGGCGTGCCGGAGCTCGAGATCAAGCGCGCAGTGCGGCTCGCGATCGCAGGCCTCGAAGCGGGCGTACTGCGCGACGCCGCGGGCGAGGAGCACGGCGTGCGCGTCACGCTCGATCAACAGGACCGGGCGAGCCTCGCCGCACTCGACCGGCTCTCCGTAACGAGCGTGACGGGTGCGCAGATTCCGCTGCGCCAGCTCGCCAGCATCGAGCTCGAGAACGCGCTCGCGCGCATCGGCCATCGCGACGGTGTTCGGTCCGCGAACGTGAGCGCCGACGTGCGCAGCGGCTTCAACACCGACAAGGTGACGAAGGACGTGCTCGCGCGGCTCGCCGCGATGAAGTGGCCAGCGGGCGCGGGTTACATCGTCGAGGGCGAGCTCGAGCAACGCGAGGAGAGCTTCGGCGGCCTCGGTACCGCCATGATCGTCGCCGCGTTCGGCGTGCTGGCCGTGTTGGTGCTCGAATTCCGCACTTTCAAGAGCACGCTGATCGTCGCGAGCGTGATCCCGCTCGGGGTCGCCGGTGGCCTAATCGCTCTCTACGTCACCGGTCAGACGCTTTCGTTCACCGCCATGATCGGCTTCATCGCGCTGGTCGGCATCGAGGTGAAGAACTCGATCCTGCTCGTCGACTTCACCAATCAGCTGCGCGCGCAGGGAGTCGGCCTCGACGAAGCGATCGAGAGCGCCGGGCGCATCCGCTTCTTCCCGATCTTGCTGACGACGCTGACCGCGCTCGGAGGCCTCTTCCCGCTCTCGCTCGAAGGCTCGCCGCTGTATTCGCCACTCGCGATCGTGATCATGGGCGGGCTCATAAGCTCGACGCTACTCGCGCGCCTCGTGACGCCCGTGCTCTACAAGCTGCTCGCGCCGGAGGTACATCCCGAAGACGCGGGCGAACCGGTGGTGCTCGGAGCGGGCGCGCCCGATGACCGAGGCGCGCTCGCGACCTGAAGCAGCGCGTGCCCGTGTTAGATCTCGTCCCCGATGCGTACCGCCACTTCCAGGCCCGACGTGAACGGCAGCGTGGTCGACGCGAAGCCGTGCCCAGAGCGGACACGGGCGACGAAGGGCGCCAGCGTCTTCTTGAACGTGCGCACGTTGTCCGCCAGAACGAGCGCGCCGGGGCGCAGGCGCGGCGTCAACAGCTCCAAGATCTCGACGTAGAGTTCCTTCCATCCATCCAGGAACAGCAGATCGATCGGCTCCGCGACATCGCGCGCCAGCGTCTCCATCGCATCGCCGAGCCGCACGTCTACGCAGTCCGCGAGCCCAGCCTCTGCGAGGTTCGCCAGCGCCCGTTCGCGTTTGCTCGGCTCGAGCTCCGTGCCGATCACCTCGCCGCCGCCGTTGTCGCGCACCGCGGCGGCCAGATAGATCGTCGAGACTCCGAACGACGTGCCGAACTCCACGATTCGACGCGCGCCGATGGCACGCGCCGCCACGTAGAGGAAGCGACCGGCGTCGGGCTCGACGGGGATGAACGCCTCCTTGAGGTAGGGCTTGAGCGCTTCCAGCGGCGCGCCTCCGCGGATGAAGGCGAGCGCCATGCTCGGTGCCGCGCGCAGGAAGTGCCGCGCGTCGCCCCTTGCGGCGGTGTGCAGGCGAGCGAGCAGCGTCGCCACCTTGGGGTCGTCGAGTGTGGTCATCGGAGTCTCCTGGGCGCGCGCTCGGCATCATTCGATTTCGGCGCGCAGCAGCCGGCGCTGGAGCTGCCCTTTGTTAGGACGCCGGCGCGATGCCCGACTCGGTCGTCGGATCACCCGCGATGCGCGTGTGGTGCATTACGCGCGGCTCGCTCGGCTCGAAGGGCCGCGCGCGATGGAGCAGACAGCGGTTGTCCCACACGGCGATGTCGCCCGCAGACCAGCGATGCGACCAGGTGCGCGGGGGCTGGCACGCGAACGCGAGCAGCTCATCGAGCAGGCGCTGCGACTCCGGCTCTGCGAGGCCGGGGATCCCGTACGCATGACGGCCGATGAACAGCGAGCGACGACGGGTCGCCGGATGCCGCTTCACGAGCGGGCGCAGTGGCGGCGCGTGGCCCTCGGAGCCGTAGCTGAGGGCGCTCGCCGCATGCGCTCCGATCTTCGCCTGCGAGTAGACGAGCGAGTGATGCGCAGCCAGCGGCTCGATGCGGTCGCGCGTGGGAGCGTCGAGCGCGTCATAGGCGGCTCGCATGTCCGCCCACTCCGTCTCGCCACCGTGCAGCGCGGGAATCTCCGCGGAGAGGATCGACGCCTTCGCGGCGCAAGGCATGTAGGAGCTGTCGGTGTGCCAGCCCTCGTTGCCGCGCAGAATTCCAAGCACGGGGTCGTGCGCATCGCGCACGCTGCCGTCGGCGCGCAGGTTGCTGATCGGCACCGTCCCGGTGTTCGCGACGAGCGCATCGAACTCCCCGAACCGCCGCCCAAACGCCGCCTGCTCCGCTCGTGTGAGGTGTTGGCCTGGAAAGACGAGCACGCCGCGCTCGAGAAACGCCGCCTCGATCGCGCGCCACTCGCCATCATCGAGCGCCGCAAGCCGCACCCCCGTAACAACCGCCCCAAGCGTCGCCTCCGCCAAAGTCACGCGCACCGCCATCGAGCCCTCCCTCGCTGCGCGATCGTATCACCGCACACGGAGC
>JANNKN010000181.1:0-7727 GCA_031396315.1 Deltaproteobacteria bacterium | reverse complement strand
CCCAGGACATCGGTGGCATCGCGCCACATCACCAGCTCGCGCGGTGCATTCTGGGCGATGAACGTCACGCCACCGGGAGCCGCTCCGCGGAGCGTTTTGTACTGGGCAAAGACCGCTCAACGACAGCTTCGGCATCGAGCGCGGCTTGATGGTGACCATTCACTCGTACACCTCGGATCAGGCGCTGGTCGACACGCCGCACAAGGATCTGCGCCGCGCGCGCGCCGGTGCGATGTCGATGATCCCGACGAGCACCGGCGCCGCGAAGGCGATCGGCCTCGTGCTGCCCGAGTTGAAGGGGAAGCTCGACGGCTACGCGATGCGCGTGCCGACGCCGGATGTGACGTGCGTCGATCTCCCGCTCGTGTTGAAGAAGCCGGCGACGGACAAGGAGATCAACGCCGCGATCCAGAGCGCCGCGAACGGTGCGATGAAGGGCATCCTCGAGTATTGCGACGAGCCGCTCGTCTCGGCGGATTTCATCGGCAACCAGCACTCCTCGATCTTCGACGCGCTCTCGACCAAGGTGATCGACGGCAACTTCGCGAAAGTCCTCGCCTGGTACGACAACGAGATGGGCTACGCGACGCGCGTCGCCGATCTGTGCGTCCTGATGGGGCGCTAGGCCGGCGCGCATGGCGGTCCTCACGCTCGACGATTTGCTCGCCGCGCCAGGAGGCGTGCGCGGACGCCGCGTGCTCGTGCGCGCCGACCTGAACGTGCCGACGAAGGCGGGCGTGGTCGGCGACGACACGCGCATCCGCGCCTCGCTCGGCACCCTGCGCCGATTGCTCGCGGGCGGCGCGCGCGTGGCGCTCACCTCGCATCTCGGGCGGCCGAAGGGCGGCCCGAGCGCAGAGCTGTCGCTCGCGCCGGTCGCTGCGCGGCTCGCCGAGTTGTTGGGGCGGCCGGTCGCGTTCTGCGCGCACACGATCGGCCCGGAGGCCGAAGCGGCGATCGCAAAGCTCGGCGACGGCGAAGTCGTGGTGCTCGAGAACCTGCGCTTCGACCCGCGCGAAGAGAAGAACGATCCGGCCTTCGCGCGAGCGCTCGCGGCGCTCGTCGACGACTATGTGAATGACGCCTTCGGCACCGCCCACCGCGCCCACGCTTCGACCGTCGGCATCGTGCCGTTCGTGAAGCGCGCCGCCGCGGGAGACTTGTTGCGGGACGAAGTGAAGCACCTGCAGGTCGTGCGCGACCCCGCGCGCCCTCTGCTCTGCCTGCTCGGTGGCGCAAAAGTCTCGGACAAGCTCGCCGTGCTCGAAGCGCTCGCGCCCCACGCCGATGTGCTCGCGATCGGCGGCGCGATGGCCTACACGTTTTTGCGCGCACTCGGGCAACCGACCGGCGCCTCGCGGGTGGAGGCGGAGCGCGTCGAAGACGCCAAGCGCGTGATCGCGGCCGCCGACAAGGCCGGGCGCAGGCTGCTGCTGCCGGTCGACCACGTGGTCGCACAAAAGTTCGAAGCGGACGCGCCTTCGCGAGTGGTCGAGGCAATCCCGGACGGCTGGATCGCCCTCGACATCGGGCCGCTGACCGCGAAGCGTTATGCCGACGAAGCATCGCGCGCGCGCACCATCTTCTGGAACGGCCCGATGGGCGTGTTCGAAATGGACGCGTTCGCGAAGGGAACCGAAGCGGTCGCGCAGGCGGTCGCCGCGTCGAGCGCGCACACGGTGGTGGGCGGCGGCGACTCGCTCGCGGCCATCAACAAGCTCGGCCTCGGCGCCAAGATCGGGCACCTTTCGACGGGCGGAGGCGCCTCGCTCGAATTCGTGCAGGGCCTCGTGCTGCCCGGAGTCGCCGCTCTCGAAGGACGCAAACCATGAGCCGCCGGCCGCTGATCGCCGCGAACTGGAAGATGCACAAGACGATCGCGGAGGCGGAGGCCTTCGCGCGCGAGTTGCTGCCGCTCATCGCAGCTGCGAGCGCGGAGGCGGCGGTCGCGCCTGGCTTCGTGGCGCTCGCTGCGCTCGGCCGCGCGCTCGCAGGCAGTGCAGTCGCGCTGGCCGCCCAGAACGTCAACCCGAACGAGCAAGGCGCCTTCACGGGCGAGGTTTCGCCGGGGATGCTCGCCGACGCCGGCTGTCGTTATGGAATCGTCGGCCACAGCGAGCGCCGCGCGCTCTACGGCGAGACGAGCGCGTTCGTGGCGGCGAAGGCCGCGGCGCTGCTCGCGAGAGGCATTCGCCCGATCGTCTGTGTCGGCGAATCGCTCGCCGAGCGCGAGGCGGGCCAAACGCTCGCGATCACCGGCGGTCAGCTGCGCGAGAGCCTCGCGAGCGTGCCGAGCGCGCGAGCGACGGAAGTCGTGATCGCCTATGAACCCGTCTGGGCGATCGGCACCGGGCGCACCGCGACGCCACAGATGGCACAAGAAGTTCACGCCGCGCTGCGTGCGGAGCTCGTCGCGCGCTTCGGCGCCGCGGGCCATGAGATTCGCATTCAGTACGGCGGCTCGGTAAAGCCCGAGAACACCGCAGACCTGATGGCTCAGGCCGACATCGACGGCGCGCTGGTCGGCGGCGCGAGTTTGGACGCAAAGAGTTTCGCGGCGATCGTTTGCGCTGCCGGAGGGGCGAGATGACCTTTTTCGTGACGTCGGTACACGTGCTCGTGTGCCTGATCCTGATCGTTCTCGTGCTGTTACAGAAGGGCAAGGGAGCCGAAATCGGCGCGGTCTTCGGCGGCAGCTCGGCGACTACGTTGTTTGGTAGCCGCGGCGCCGGAAACTTTCTGACGAAACTGACCACGGGGTCCGCGGTCGTCTTCATGGCTACGAGCTTCTACCTGGCGTACGTGGCGTTGAATACCGACCGTGCTGGGAAGTTCGCTGCACCGCCGCCGGATCTCGCCGTGCCGACCGCGACGCCCTCCGCGCAAGAGGCAGCGGGCGCGGATTTCGTGGAGGTGATGGAGGAGACCCCAGCCGCGGAGAGCGCGCCGGTGGCCCCAACACCTGATCAGTCCGCCGAAACCGCGGCAGCGAGCGAACCCGCGCAATAATTTCCGCTTTTGCACACCCAATGACTTGGGTAGAGTAATCGTCGATTAGTGCGGCAGTGGCGAAACTGGCAGACGCACCAGCTTGAGGGGCTGGCGCCCGCAAGGGCGTGAAGGTTCGAATCCTTTCTGCCGCACCAACCGACGACTTGAATCTCTAATCACCCAGCTTCGGAACATGGTGGATGCGCCGCCGGACCCCGGAGCCCAAGAGCGCGAGAAAGCCGTAACAGGGGCCGTTGCCAGCAGGCAGACGATGCGGCGTCCCGCGCGAGGAAAGCGATGCAGAATCTTCCCAACGTCTATTGGATCGAGACGAGCGACACGCGCGGCTGGTACGTGAACATCCAGCGCAACGGCAAGAAGTTCCAGAAGTTCTTCGCGATCCGGCTGCACGGCGGCAAGGGTCAGGCCCGGATCGCCGCAGCGCGCTGGCGCGACACCGTGCTCGCGAAGATGAAGCCGGCCAAGAAGGTCGCCAAGAAGGCCGCCGGCAAAAAGTAGGCCGCTCGCGCATCGCGCGGGCGCGCAGCGCACCGGAGGTCTCCCGCGAGGGATTCATCGGAGCGATCTGCCGCCCGCGCGGGCTGCGCCGACGAGAGCCTCGACTCGAGCTGCAGCGCGCCGCGCCGGCTCCGCTTCAGACGATCGTCCAGCCCCCGTCGACGACGAGCACATGACCCGTCACGAAGCTCGAGGCGTCGGAGGCCAGGAACAGCAGCGGACCCGCGAGTTCGTCGAGCTCGCCGCCCCGCCCCATCGGCGTGCGTCCGCGCAGCCATTTCATCGAGCGGTCGTCGTCGAACATGTCCCCGGTCATCTCGGTCGGGAACCAGCCCGGCGCGAGCGCATTCACGCGCACCCCGCGCCGCGCCCACTGCGCCGCGAGCTCTCGCGTGAGATTCACTTGGCCGCCCTTGGCCGCCGCGTAGGCCGCTTGGCGAACCTGCCCCGAGCCGACGACCCCGAGCATCGAGGCGACGTTGATCACGTTGCCCTTCCCGGCCGCCAGCATGTCGCGCCCGAAGCGCTGCGCGCAGAGGAACGAGCCCGTCAGCATCACGTCGACGTGCGCGCGCCAATCTGCGAGCGATTGCGTCTCGGCCGGCACGATCGTGGTGAAGCCCGCGTTGTTGATGAGCACATCGACCGCGCCGAACGCCGCGCGCGACCGCTCGACGAGCGCATCCACGTCCTCCTCGCGCGCAACGTCGCAGCGCACGACGAGCGCCTCGCCGCCCGCGTCGCGGATGCCACGCGCGACCTCGTTCAGGCGCTCCTCGCGCCGCGCCGCGAGCACGACTTTGGCGCCCGCATGCGCGAGCGTCTCGGCGAACTTCACGCCCATGCCCGAGGATGCGCCGGTCACGACTGCGACGCGCCCGTCGAGCCTGAACAGCCGCGCGAGATCCTTCACCTGGCGGTCACCTGCTGCGCTCGTAGCTTCGCAATCCAGCGGCGATAGACGTCGAGCGGCTGCGCGCCCATCACGAACGCGTCGCTGCCCGCGACGCGCACGGCCGGCACACCCGTGATCCCGAGCTCGAGCGCCTGGTCGTGGTCGGCGAGCGTCTCGCGTAACAACTCGTCGGCAGGACTCGCGGAGAAGGCGGCGTCGGGCAGACCGACCTCGCTCCAGAGCGCGCGCTGCGTCGACTCGTCACTGATGTCGCGATTCTCCTCGAAGTATGCGCGCAATAGCCGCTCGTGCATCGCGCGCCCAACGGCGTCGCCGTGGCGGCGCGCCGCGCGCGCCACGAGGTGGGCGGGAATGCTGTGCGACGGCGGACCCTCGCTGCTCTCCCACGGCTTGAAGCGCGGCGCGTCGGGCTCCGACGCGGGCCGCAACCAGCCTTGCGTGTAGCGCACGAACTTCGGCAAATCGCGGCCGGGCTCCGGGTGCGGTCGTAACAAGTAACTCTTCCACTCGAGCGCGATCGCACCCTCGTTCTCGGCCTCGACGATCTTCAAGCGATGCGCGGCGAGATGGCACCACGGGCACAGATAGTCCGAGAACACCTGCAGGTGGACGGGGCTCATTTCGTCTCCGCGAGCGCGCGATAGCCGCCGCGAAAATAGAGCAGCGGCTCGCCTTCGCCGCGCACGAACGCCTCGATCTCGCCGACCAAGACGATGTGATCGCCAGCGTCATGCTGCGCGACGACACGGCAATCGAGGCTGGCGATCGCGCCGGGGATCAGCGGCGCGCCCGTGACGGCCCGCCCGCACGCGAGACCGTCGAAGCGCGTCCACTCGTCCTTCTTGGACGCGAACTTGTTGGAGAGCGCGTCCTGGCCGCGCGCGAGCAAGTTGATCGCGAAGTTGCCGCCCTTTTGGATCACTCGCAGCGTGTTCGCGCTCTTGTCGGCGCAGATCAGCGCGAGCGGTGGCGCGAGCGAGACGCCGGCGAAGTCCGTCATCGTCATGCCGTGGATCTCGTCGCCCGCGCGCGCGGTCACGATCGCGACGCCGCTCGCGCGCAGCCCCATCGCAGCTCGGAATTCGTCGGCGCTGATCGACATGCGGGCTCCTCGAAAACGCGCGCATTCTATCGAGCTTCTACGTCGTCGCGCGCGCTGGCGGCGCCCCCAAGAAGCGGATCACATAGGGCCCGACGATGTCCATCGGCCGAATCCCGGGCGCGAGCTCCGAGGCGAGCCCCAACAACAGCCCGAACGCGCGACTCCAAAGCACCAGCCCGTCCGGGATCTGGAAGCTCTTCACGCGCTTCATCTGCGCGCGCATCCGCGTCACGTAGGCGCCGACGTCGATTTGCGCGAGCTCCTTCGGCGTCAGGTTGAAGTACTTCGGATCGAACGAGATGCGTCCGATCTCCTCCACCGTTGCGAGATCCTCGGGCCGAATCATCTCGGCGTTCAGAAACGCCCGCGCGTAGCGCACCGGATCGCGCATCACCGTTGCGAGCAAGCTCTCACGCAGCATCGTCAACACGCGCGCGTCGAGACGCTGGTGCATGCCGAAGTCGAGGATGGCGAGCCGGCCGGCCTCGTCTACCACGAGATTGCCCGGATGCGGGTCGCAGTGGAAGAAGCCGTTGCGGAACATCTGGTGGAGGAACGCGCGCGCGGCCCAGACGGCGAGCTCGCGCGGGTCGATGCCGCGGGCCGCGAGCGCCTCGCGGTCGTTGATCTTCACGCCTTCGATGAACTCCATCGTGAGCACGCGCCGCCGCGTGCTGCCCCAATGAATTGCCGGTACGCGCGTGTGCCTTGCGAGCTCCGGATCCGCCGCGAGATTGCGCGCGATCTCTTCCGCCGCGCGGCCCTCGGCGATGTAGTCCATCTCGCCGCGGATCGAGTTTCGCACCTGCGCGTAGACCTGATCGAGATCCGCGATCGTGACGAAGTCGAACAGCCAGAGCCCGAGGCGCGCGGCCGCGAGGTCGACCGCGACCGACTTCTCGACGCCGGGATAGAGCACCTTCACCGCGACGCGTTCGCCGCTCAGCAAGCGCGCCTCGTGCACTTGCCCGAGGCTCGCGGCCGCGATCGCGGATTCCGAGAACGACGCGAAGTGCTGCTCGAGCCGCCCACCGAGCTCGCGCTCGATCTGTTCGCGAATCTCCGCGAGCGGATGCGCGTCGACGCGATCCTGCAGCTTCGCGAGCTCCGCGCTCACTTCCTCCGGCAGCACGTCGACACGCAGGCTCGCAACCTGCCCGAGCTTGATCAGCCCACCTTTGTACGCGACGGCGATGCGCACGAAGCGCACCGCGAAGCGCTGCATCGCCCCGGCCAGCGCGCCCTCCCGCGCGCGCACGACGCCGCGGTCATCGGCCCAATGACACGCGTAGATCCACGCAGCCTGCGCGACGAGCCCGAGCAGCACGGTGAAGCGAGCCGCCAGCGTGTGGAGCGAAGGTCCGCGATCCGGAATGACGCGGTCGGGAAGGGCGAGGTCCAGCATGGGCAGGCGCGCAGCTTAGGAACGTGGCGCGACCCAAACCAGCACGACATCGAGCGCATTCGTGCCGGTGGGCCCGGTCTCGAGCAACCCGCCCTCGCGCGCGAAGAATCCGTGCGCGTCGTTGCGCGCGAGCGCGTCCGCGGCGTTGGCGCCGGCCGCGAGTCCGCGCGCGACGCTCTCGCCGTCGGCGAATGCGCCCGCCGCGTCGGTCGGGCCGTCACTGCCATCGGTGCCGGCCGCGAGCAGCGTCACGCCGGGTTCGCCCGCGAGCGCGAGTGCAGCGCCGAGCGCGAGCTCTTGGCAACGCCCGCCGCGGCCTTTGCCGCGAACGCGCACGGTCGGCTCGCCGCCCGCGAGCAAGAGCTGCGGCAGCGCACTCCGCAGCGCGAGCGCCCGCGCCGCGAGCTCGGCGCCGAGCGCGTGCGCCTCTCCGCGCAGCGCGCGCTCGAAGCGCGTCACCGATAGCCCTCGCTCTCGCGCGGCGCGCTCTGCGGCCGCGAGCGCCAGCGAGTTGCTCGCAATCACGCGGTGCTCGACGCGCGCGAAGCAGGCGGCGCCCGGCTTCGGCGTCTCCGCGGCGTCCCCTCGAGCGCCGCGCTCGAGAACCGCGCGCACCGCCGCCGGTACGGCGGCAAGAATTTCGCGCGCGCGCAGCACCGCGATCGCGTCGTCGAAGCGCGTCGCGTCCGGCGCGAACGGTCCGGAGCCGATGGTGCCGAGGTCGTCACCGAGCACGTCGGAGATCGCGAGCACGGTCACCGCGCGCGGCTGCGCTTCCTCCGCGAGCCGCGCGG
>JANNKN010000176.1:0-4238 GCA_031396315.1 Deltaproteobacteria bacterium | reverse complement strand
TGCCCAGCTTCGCCGCCGCCGCCTGGATGTCCGCACGGTTGCGAACCGTCTCGAACCGCTCGCGCAGGATTCGGACCTGGGTCCGTTCGCCTTCAGGGCTCGGCGCGTAGCGCTGGAGCGCCGCGAACGCGTCGTCCTGTTGGCTCGCGTCTTCGAGTCGCCGAATCATTAACGCGGCTGCGGCCTCGGTCTGGTTCGTACAGAGCAGCGCCTTCATCAGCGCCACCGGATTGTCTCGCTCGCGCGCCGCGAGGTCCCGCAACGCGGCGTCGCGATCTGCCACGCGTCCGAGCTGTTCGTTCGCGCATGCGTGCGCTGCGCGGACCCACGCAAGCCCGTAAGGCGAGACTTCGCCGACTCGACGTAGAACATTGAGGGCGCGCTCGGCCTGCCCATCGCGGACCAGCTCCGACGCGAAGTTGATGACCTGACTGACGTTGGCTCCCCCGTGCTCGGGCATGGCCGCTGCGCGCTCCATCGCCTCACGTGCTCCCTCGGAGTCGCGCACTGCGTACAGCGCATACCCAATCTCGTTCATGATCCAGTTGCGCTCGTCGTCCTCGGGAGGAGGCGGATCGCGGTCGAAAATCGCCAGGCCGCGTCTGCCCAGATCGATCGCCTCTTGCGGTCGTCCGAGCGCTCGGAGCCCCAACATCGCGGCCGCGAGGGAGCCGGCGTCGCTCGGACGCTCCCGCCACTCGAGCAGGCTCACCTCGACCTCCGCTTCGGCAGCCTCGCGATAGTCGAGGCGCGCATCGGTCATCCCCTCGGCTCTGAGCGGCGCGTAGAGATTTCTCGTGCGAAGTGAGAGGACGAATCCGGGGCTCAAGCGCTCGGGTAGTCGCGATCGTGCACGTGCGACCTCGCCTCGCAACAGCAAGAGGCGCGTGTGCTCCCCACGAAGCCAGGCTTCGTGAGTCGCCGAGGACGATCGATAGCCAGCGCGCTCGAGCGCTTCGTACACGGCGAAAAGGCTCGCGTCCGAGTCATTCACTCCTCTCGCCATCGATAGGACGTCAGTCACCCAGGCTCGATCGAGGTCGCGCACGAACTCCGGCTGGGTATCCGCCGCCTCTTCGAGCGCTTCGATCATCGCGCCAGGATCCGTCCGTCGGATCGCCAGAAAGAACTTTGCGGCAGGCGCCCAGCGCGCGTTCAGTGCCTCCCCGCGTCGGACCGCGTCGGCGGCGAGGGCCGGATCGCTGGTGAGTGCGCAACGCACCACGATTCCGAGCGCGTCGACGCGATCCGCATCGCTCAACTCTCTGGCGTCGGCAAGCTCACGCGCGATCGGAATCGCTTCGTCGCAATGGTCGCGTTGTGCAGCCTCGACGGCTTGACGCAGGCGAGCCTGATTCTGCTCGCGGTGGGCAGCTGGGCTCACGCAACCCGGCAGAGCCATGGCCGTAACGAGCGCAGCGATTGCGCGGCTCGCGCTCACCTTGCCGCGCCGCCCATCCTCTCTGCGAACGCAACGCTCATCTCGCCTAACACCTTCGCGACCGCCGGGTGCTTCGCGACGGCCTCGCCGACGCGAGCCGACTTCGGGCGGCCTTCGAGCGGGCTCGCGCCGCCGAGTATCGGCACGATGCGCGTCAGGAAGAAGAACATCGGGCAGAGCGTGCAGTCGGCGAGTGTCAGCTCCTTGCCGCCGGCGTAGGGCTCGGCGACGAGCAGTTGCTCGAACTGGTCGAGCTTTCCGGTGAGCTCCGCCAGCTTCTCGGACACGAGCTTCGCGTCGCGCGTCTTCGGATCGAGCTGCGTGAACAGCGGCGCCAAGGCCGGCGCGAGATAGAGATCGCCGAAGCGCGAGAGAGCGCGCACGCGAGCGCGGGAGACGAGATCCGCGGGCAGGAGCGGCGGCGACGGGTAGCGCTCCTCGAGGTATTCGCAGATCACCTCGGATTCGACGATCAGCGCGCCGGCGTCGTCGAGGGCGGGCACCTTGCCCGTCGGGTTCAGCCGCTTGAATTCAGCGGAGCCGGTGCCGCCGGGCGCAGCGGCGAGCTCGCACGGCAGATTCTTGGCGTAGAGCGCCATGCGCACGCGCGCGGAAAAGGGTGAGAGCATCGAGTTGTAGAGCTTCACTGGGGTGTCTCCTGCGTGGGCGTACGGGGCATGAGTAGCGCGTCGCGGGGCTACCCGATCACGCCGTCTTCGGCGAGCTTCGCGAGTTCCTCGTCGCTGAGACCGAGGCGCGTCAGCTCCTCGAACGTGTGCTCGCCGGCTGCCGGCGCGGCGCCGCGCGGGCCGACGTCGGTGCCATACATCTTGAAGGGCGTGCCGAGGGTCTGGAATTTTCCGAGCGCCGGGCTGTCGATCTCCGCGAACCATTCCATCTCGCGCACCTGCGGATCCTCGAGCACATCCGTCAGCGTGGCGACCGGCGCCCAGATCAGGCCGTGCGCGTCGAATTGCTGCGCCCAGTGCGCGCGCGGCTGCTGAATCAGGATCGCGTCGATTTGTTGGGTCAGCGCGAGCGAGTTCTCACGGCGCTTCGCGAGGCTGAGGTAGCGCGGATCCTTCGCCCACTCCGGCTTGCCGATCGCGGCGCAGAACTTCGGCCAATACGGATCGGGCATCGGCATCACGAGGAGCACCCAGAGCCCGTCTTTCGCCTGATAAGAGTTCCAGATCGGGTTCGCCGGCTGGGTCCGTACGTGGCGGGTCGGATTCTCACGCGCAATCAGCGCGGCCTGCATGTCGCCTGCGAGCGTCCACATGCCGGTGCCCTGCAACGTGACCTCGACGTGCTGGCCTTCGCCCGTGCGATCGCGGAGCCGGAGTGCCGCGAGTACCGCCGCAAGAATGTTGAGCGCGGTGGTGTGATCGCCTTGGCCGCCGCGGCAAAGCGGCGGCGGTGAGGGCGGCTCGCCGAGCAGGCCCATCAGGCCCGAGCGCGCCCAGAACGCGGCGTAGTCGAAGCCTGGGCGGCCGCGGTCCGGGCCGCGCACGCCGTAGCCACTGAACGAGGCGTAGACGAGGCGCGAGTTCACGGCGCGCACGTCCTCGAAGCGGAGGCCGTACTTCTCGCGGCGCGTCTGCACGAGGTTGGTGAGGAACACATCGACGCCCTGCGCGAGGCGCTTCACCAGCTCGGGGCCGCCCGGCTTGTCGAGCGCGACGGTGATCGAGCGCTTGCCGCGGTTGTCGAGCTCGAAGGCATAATTGCCCGCGAACTGGTGCTTGTACCCCATCGAGCCCATCTGGAAGGCGCGATAGACGTCGCCTTCGGGCGGCTCGACCTTGATGACTTCGGCGCCGAGGTCCGCCATCAGCGCGGCCGCCGCCGGCGCCGCCAGCCAGTTCGCGACCTCGAGTACGCGAATGCCATCGAGCGGTGCGGCCATGCGCGATCTCCTCGTGAGCGGGCCCGCATTCTATGCCGCGCGAAGGCCGCGGCGCGCGTGATAGGTTGCGCCGCATGTCGACACCCGAACGCGATCTCACGCAGCGCGACCCGCTGGACGACTTCGAAGCGCGCGAGCTCACCTTTCACGGCAAAACCAAGCGCGTGTTCGTGATGGGCAGCGGCCCCGCAGTGATCGTGATGACCGAGATGCCCGGCATCTCGCCCCACGTCGCACGCTTCGCGCGCTGGGTGCGCGACGCCGGCTTCACGGTCTGGATGCCAGACTTGTTCGGACGCGCCGGCGCACCGCTGACGATGCCCTACGCGATCGGCAGCATGCTGCGCGGCTGCGTCAGCCGCGAGTTCAAGGCGTTCGCGGCGAACGAATCGAGCCCGGCGATCGACTGGCTGCGCGCGCTCGCGGCGCACGCGCTCCCGCTCTGCGGAGGCAAGGGCGTCGGCGCGATCGGAATGTGCTTCACCGGGAACTTTGCGCTCTCGCTGATGCTCGAGCCGGCGGTGCTGGCACCGGTGCTCTCGCAGCCGTCTCTCCCGATCGGGAACCGCGGCGGCATGCACATCTCGCCGAGCGAGCTCGCGCAGGTGAAGGCGCGCATGCAGCGCGAAGATCTGACCGTGCTCGCGTACCGCTTCGAAGGCGACTCGTTCTGCCGCGCCGAGCGTTTCGCCGCTTATCAGGCCGCGCTGGGCGACCGCTTCGTCGCGCGCGTGTTACCGGACTCTGCTGCGAATCCCGACGCAGCGATGAAGAACCCACACAGCGTCGTCACGCTCCACCTAATCGATCGCGAGGGCGAACCGACGCGCGCCGCGCGCGACGAGATCCTCGGCTTCTTCAAGCAGCGTCTCAGCGCTTAGGGCGGGC
>JANNKN010000169.1:0-2797 GCA_031396315.1 Deltaproteobacteria bacterium | reverse complement strand
GTGCGCTCGTCCTCGAGCAGCGCCAGACCGGCGGAGCTGCCCTCCGCGGTGGCGACGGCGGCGGTGAGATCGTCGAGGCTCTCCCACCACAGCTCGGCGACGCCGTCGTAAGGCGGCTCCATCCCGCCGCGCGCTTCGGCCGCAGCCGCGTTCATCGGGTCGTCGAGGGTGTGCACCTGCACGTAGCGGAGTGCGCCGATCTTCATCTGCACGCTCGCGACCAGCGGCCCGTGTTCCTCGCACCAGTAACGCTGGAATACCTCGAGCGACATTCCGGGCTTGCGGCGGAGCAGAAAGACGAGACGAACCATGGTGGGCCTCCCATGGGCCGAGCCTACCTCGGAGCGCGCCGCCGCGGCCGCATTACGCGCGCTCGATGCGTGCGGCGTAGCAGCCCGGGCGCGCGAAGTGCGCGTGGAGGTACGCAGCGTTGGGATCCGCGAGCAGCGCGCGCGCTACGGGCTCGAGCGCCGCGCCCTCGGTGACGTCCGCGGCCAGCAGCATCCCGCGCGCGTCGAAGGCGCGCAGCGAGAGCAGCCGCGTGCGCAGCTGCAGCGGCACCTCGCCGATGCGGTCGTACTGCCTGCGTGCGGCGCGGCGCACATAGATCGCGTGGCTCGCGCGAAACGGCGAGTCCGCGGATTGATGCTCGTAATTCGTGAGCACGAGATCCTCGCCAGGCTCCGCGTCCTCGAGGCTCACGCGGCACGGGTAGCCAGGTTTTGCGTCCGCCAACACGCGCACGGCGCGCCGCGCCGCGAGCTGCGCGTCGTCGAGCGCGAACAGGCCAGCAAAGGCCTGTGGAGCAAGGCCGAGAATCCGAAGCTGCATGACGTTTCTCCTGGTGACGCTGCGACGATCGCAGCGCCGACGCTCCGTGCTAGCCGTTTTCGGACGTGTGACCGGGGGGCGGTTTGAACCGCGCGCCGTGCTAACTCGCCGAGATCGGAGGACGCGAAAGATGGACCGCCGCGACTTTCTCACGCGCTCGGCGACGAGCCTCGGCGTGCTCGCCGCTACGGAACTGCTCGCGCCACACGCTGCACACGCGACGCCCGAAGGCGCTGCGCTCGCTGCCTCGAGCGACGGCAGCGAAGCCGGGACCGCGCTGCAAGAGCTGCGCGACGTGTTGGGGAACCTCGAAGCGAGCTTCGCAACCGACGCCTGGGGCCTGCGCGGCCCGCTCGATCAAGCCGAGGTGCGCCGGCTCGTGATGTTTCATCTGCATCACGGCATCGAAGTGTATTTCGAGCCGTCGCCCGAGCGGCCGGCGTGGAAGCGCTTCGTCACGCCCGAGAAGAAGCTGCTCGGAGACAATCCGGACGCGATCTATTATGCGACCCCCGTCGCAGCGGCGCAGCGCTACCGCATTCGCGGAAACATCGCGGGTGCGACCTACACCTCGTTCACCGTGGAGGTCGGTGGCGGCGATGGCGGCAACCCGACGGGCCTCGGGGCAACGCTGAACGACGGCGAGTTCGAGATCGCGCCCGACGGCGGCTACGAGATCGTCGCGAGCGCCGAGAAGCCCGAGCGCGGCAACTGGCTGCGCCTCGACCCGGGCGCGAGCAGCCTCTCGACGCGCCACTACTACGAGCGCGAGATCTCGATCGCCGCGGATCAGCTGCACCACATCCCGCTCGCGATCGATCGCCTCGATCTGAGTGCGCCGCCACCGCCGCCGAGCGACGCCTCGGTTGCCGCGGGCATTCGCCGCGTCGCGCAGTTCCTGCGCACGAGCGTCTACCCGGCGCGGCGCGACCCCGCGCTGCTGCCGCCCTGGGTCTCGCTCGTCCCGAATCAGTTCCCGCGCCCGAAGAAGGACGACAGCAACACGAAAGTGGGCTTCGCGGCGAAGGACAACGTCTACTCGATGGCGCCGTTCGTGCTGGCGGAGGGCGAAGCGCTCGTGATCCGCGGGCGCTTCCCGAAGTGCCGCTTCGCGAACGTCGTGCTCTGGAACCGCCACACGCACTCGTTCGACTACCGCTACCGGCAGATCTCGCTGAACCGCAAGCAGACGCAGCTCGAGCCCGATGGCAGTTTCAAGATCGTGCTCGCAGCGCGCGACCCCGGGGTCCCGAATTGGCTCGACACCGAGGGCCGCCCAAGCGGCAGCGTGTTCTGGCGCTTCCTGCTGCCGGAAGGGGAGATCGCGCCGCTCGAGGCAACGCTCGTGAAGATCGAGAACGTGAAGGGCGCTTAGGGTTTCGGCTCAGCCAGCGGGAACGATGCGCGCGCCGTCGGGCGGGTTGTCGCGCAGGCGCGTCATCAGCTGGTAGAGGCGGCCGGAGCCGTCGCCGAGGATCGCGTCGCGTATTAGGCCGTCGGGGTCGCAGGACTCGGCGGCGCGCAGCAGCCTCGCGAACGCCGCGATGTACGCCTCGCTGTGGCGCGTGCGCACCGGCGTCGAGAAGAACAAGTCGAAGCTTTGCTGCGGCGGCAAGACCGCACTGGCGCCCAGCAGCCCGCGCATGAAGACATCGCTGTCGCCCGCGCCGAGCTGGGTCCAGAACTCGGCGATCTTCTCAGGCGGAACCGCTCCGCCCGAGTTCACGGTTTGGCTCGATAGGTAAAGCAGCCCGGAAATCACGCCGAGCTGACGATTCACGAGACGCACGAGATCGACGAACGTGTCCTGCCGCGCGTGCAGCTCGTTCGCGTGAATCGCGCGCGCCTGGATCTCCGCCTGCTCCGCGCTCTTCTGCAGTGCCTCGGATTGCAGCGCGAGCGCGCGGCTGTTCTGCGCAAGCTCGCTCTGCTGGAGGAAGAGCCCGAGCACGAGCCAGAGGAATGC
>JANNKN010000157.1:0-4804 GCA_031396315.1 Deltaproteobacteria bacterium | reverse complement strand
CAGCGAGGCCGCGCTCCGCCGCTTCCAGCTCGCGAGCCGTCTGCGCAGCGCGATCGAGGGCGGCGAGCTCAGGCTGCTCTATCAACCGAAAATCGCACTCAGCTCGGACGAGATTTCGGGCTTCGAGGGCCTCGTGCGCTGGCAAGAGCCCGAATTGGGCCTGATCGCGCCGGGCGAGTTCATTCCGATCGCCGAAGAATCCGGACTGATTGGGGAGCTCAGTGATTGGGTGCTGCGCGAGGCGTGTCGCCAGATGGTCGCGTGGCGCAGCGAGGGCCTCGGCGACGTGCCGGTGGCGGTGAACCTCTCGGCCCAACAATTCCGGCGCGACGGCGTCGCTGCACGCGTCGCGGAAATTCTGCGCGAGACGGGCGCGAATGCGGCGCAACTCGGCGTCGAGATCACCGAGAGCGTGCTGCTCGACGACCCGGAGCGCGCGATCCGCGAACTGCGCGCCCTGCGCGCGCTCGGCATCGAGCTCGCACTCGACGATTTCGGCACGGGCTTCTCATCGCTCTCGTACCTGAGAAGGCTGCCGGTGCAGATCGTGAAGATCGATCGCGAGTTCATCTCCGAGATCTCATCGCGCGAAGACGCTGCGGCACTCACCGCGTCGATCGTGGCGATGGCGAAGGCGCTCTGGCTGCGCGTCGTCGCCGAGGGCGTCGAGAAAGAAGCCGAGCGCGACCTCGTCGCGATCTGGGGCTGTGATGAAGCACAGGGCTACTTGTTCAGCCACCCCGTCCCCGCGGACGAAGCCGCGCGGCTCTGGCGCGCGCGCGGGCCCGCCACGGCGAGCGAATCGAGCGCGGGCTAGCGTGCCGCCGCGCTCGCGAGGGTGCGGAGGTTGCTGATGCCGACGAAGAAAGCGCGCAACGCAGCGACGGGGCGGCTCGCAGGCAAGGTCGCAGTGATTACGGGCGGCGCGAGCGGCATGGGCCGCGCGACCGCGCTGCGCTTCCTCGAGGAAGGCGCGAGCGTCGTGATCGCCGACAAGAACGAGGGCCCGGGCAAGGACACCCTCGGACTCGCCGCGAAGCTCGGCGCCGAGGCGCGCGCCGCGTTCGTGCGCACCAACGTCGCCGACGAGGACGAGGTCGTCGCGATGATCGAGCGCGCGCAGGACCAGTTCGGCAGCGTCGACTGCGTCTTCAACAATGCCGGCATCGGCGGCGCGATCGGCAGCCTGCTCGAAATCGACGTCGAGGATTGGGATGCCACCTGCGCGGTGCTGCTGCGCGGCGTGTTCCTCGGCATCAAGCACGCGGGCCGCGCCATGAAGAAGGCCGGGCGCGGCGGCACCATCATCAACACCGCCTCGGTCGCAGGCCTGTCGGGCGGCGCGGGCCCGGCTTGTTATTCCGCGTGCAAGGCGGGCGTGATCAACCTGTCGCGCGCGGCTGCGCTCGAGTTCGCACCGCTGCACATCCGCGTGAACGCGATCTGCCCTGGCGGCATCCTCACGCCGCTGATCCATCGCGGCCACGAGGCACAGGCGCGCGAGCGGCTCGCGAAGCTCCAGCCTTGGCCCGAGTACGGCCGCGCCGAGCACATCGCGAACGCCGCGCTCTTCCTCGCCAGCGACGAGAGCGAATTCGTGACGGGCGAAGCGCTCGTGGTCGACGGCGGCCTCACTGCGGCGGGGCCTTCGCTGCCGAGCCGGCGCCGGGAAGCCGCGTCCGACGACGTGGCCTCGCACTTCGACTTCGTGGGCCTCGATTGGGGCACCACCGGCAAGGCCGCGGTGGTGAGGAAGCTCGCGCCGAAGGAGTGAGCGGGCTTGGCGCTACGCGCTGCGCTCGACCTCGTGCTCCGGCGCGAGCGTCTCCGCCTCCGCAAGCCAGCGCGCATCGAGTACTGCAGGAATCAACTCCGCCTCGCGCGCGACCTCCTTCTGCAGAGCCGCGAGCACGTCGCCCCACGTGACGCCGGGAACCTCGTCCTCGACTGCGCCGGCGCTCGCGGGATCCCAGTCGACCCCCATCGCTGCGTAGACGGGCACGAGCGCGTCGCGCACGCGCGCGGAGTCGCGCACCACGATTACGCCGCCGACGTGCGCCGCGCCCTTCACGAGTCGTTGCCCGACGCCCATCAGCTTGCGCGCGCCGCGCGCGTTCACGCTGTGATCGCCGGGGCAGTACTCGCCGGGCACCGCGCCGACCCGCGCGTCCACTCCTAATGACTGGAGCGCCCGCGCGACGACGTTCGCAATCTGCTCGAAGCGCAGCGCGATCGATCCGCGCGGCTCGGGGTCGGGGATGCACCACGCGAAGGCGATCGTCTCCGTGTGAAACACGGCCGCCCGCCCGCCCGCGAGGCGCAGGATCGCGCCCCAACCGCGCGCGTGTGCAGCGGCGACGGCTTCGCGAAAGCCGGGCCGCGCGCGATCGAGCACCGAGAATGCGATGACGTCGCTGGGCTTGTGGAGCCGCAGCGACTCGCGGGCCTCGCCGCGCGCCGCAGCGTGCAGCAGCGCGCGCGAGACCGCGGTGTCGTAGGCAGCGCGCGCGGCGAACGATTCGGTGTAGAGCGAGATGCTGCGCACGATTGCGGCAGGCTAGCGGCGTTGAAGTGCGTCGCGCGCACCGCGTTACCGTCGCGCGCTGTCGAATGTGAGCATTGAGGAGAAGCGCATGGGACCGCTGGCAGGAATTCGCGTCGTCGAGCTGGGCGTATGGATCGCGGGGCCCGCGGCGGGAGGCATCCTCGCCGATTGGGGCGCCGACGTCGTGAAGGTCGAGCCGCCCGGCATCGGCGATCCGGCGCGCCTCTTCCAATTCATGCTGGGCGGCGACCTGCCCTTCAACCCACCCTTCGAGATGGACAACCGCAGTAAGCGCTCGATCGGCATCGACCTCGGCAAGCCCGAAGGTCGCGCGCTCGCGGGCGAGTTGATCGCGGGCGCCGATGTGTTCGTGACGAACGTGCGCCCCGCCGCGCTCGCACGCCTCGGACTCGATGCGGATTCGCTGCTCACTAAGCACCCACGCCTCGTCTACGGATTGATTACGGGTTACGGCACGGAGGGCGCAGAGAAGGACAAAGCCGCCTACGACATCGCCGGCTTCTGGGCGCGCTCGGGCATTGCGCACATGCTCACGCAGCCCGGCTCGCACCCGCCCTTCCAGCGGGGCGGCATGGGGGATCACGGCACCGGCATGGTGCTCGCGGGCGCGATCAGCGCCGCGCTCGTTGCGCGTGCGCGCACCGGCAAGGGGCAGCTCGTCTCGACCTCGTTGTTGCGTCAAGGGCTCTACACGCTGTCGTTCGATCTCGCGACCGCGCTGCGCCTCGGCACCGGCCTCGCGGTCGCGCGCCGCGCCGCTATGGGCAACCCGTGCATCAACAACTATCGGGCCCAGGACGGAAAATGGTTCTGGGTGGTGGGCCTCGAGGCGGATCGCCACTGGCCGCCGCTGTGTGAGGCCGCGGGCCACCCGGAATGGATCAACGATGCGCGCTTCGCGACGCCGCGCGACCGCGCAGTGAACGCCGAGGCGCTGATCGCGCTGCTCGACGCCGCGTTCGCGAAGAAAACGCGCGCCGAATGGGCGGAGATCTTCGACGCGATCGAGGACATGTGGTGGGCGCCAGTGCAGGATCTCGACGAAGTGATCGCGGACCCGCAAGCGCGCGCTGCAGGCGGCTTCGTCGAAGTGCCCGACGACGGCGCCACTACCACCTTCCCTGCGACACCCGCCGACTTCGCGGGCACGCCCTGGGCCCCGCGCTGGATGGCGCCCACCCGCGGGCAGCACAGCGACGAAGTCCTGCGCGAGCTCGGCAAGAGTGACGTCGCGGTCGCGGCGCTGCGCGCGAGCGGCGCGGTGGTGTGAACGCGGGTTGGAGAGCGGCGTCACGTTCTTCGTGTGCGCGTGCTCACGGCTTCGCAAATCTATGTTGTTTCTTTTCGCGCATGAAGCGCGCGACGTGAGTGGAGTCACCTCGCAGGCGTATCGCAATGCCCACATTGCCGCCGTTGTTAAGGCGAGGGGGGGCCGATGCGGTGCCGCAGCTGGATTCGTGTGCTCGCAGGGAGCGCGCTCGCGCTCACGCAGGCGGAGGCGTTCGCAGCGAACGTGCCAGGCACGAGCGCGCAGCTCAGTTGGAGCGCCGCGAGTGGCCCCGTGCTGGGTTACGCGGTGGAGGTGTCGCGCGGCACCGGCCCGTTCGTCGAGATCTCTCGCGTCGCGTTGCCAAGCGCGAGGGTCACGGGACAGATCGGCGACACACTTCGCGTGCGTGTGCTGGCCTTCGACGCGAACGGGCGCTTCGGCCCCGCCTCCGTGCTCTCCGATCCGATCACGTTCGTGGCGGCACCGCCGCCGGTTCCGCGCGGCGACCCGCGCCTCGACCTCGACGGCAACGGGCTGTCCGATGCGATGGCCGTCGGCCCCACTTCAGGCGTGGTCTCTGCCGCATTGCTCCAGCCTGACGGTTCTCGGCTCTGGGTCGTGATCGGGCAACCGCGAGATACCGGCATGCGGCCGGTCGGCAGCTCCGATGTCGACGGAGATGGCCGGGTCGACCTGTTATTTCGCAACAGCCTGAGCGGCGCGAACGAACTCTGGCTGCTGCGCGGGCTCACCTACTCGGTGATCGCACTGCCAGCGCAGGCGGTGCGATTCCGTGTCGCGGCCTTCCGCGACTTCAGCGGCGACGGCCGCGCCGACGTGCTCTTCCATAGCGAGGGCACCGGCCAGAGCGTGGTGTGGACGCTCGCGGCCGCGGGTCTCACGGGCACGCTCGCCGTCGATCCCGCACCCACCGGTGCCGCGCTCGCCGCCGTCGCGGACGTGGATGG
>JANNKN010000788.1:0-2661 GCA_031396315.1 Deltaproteobacteria bacterium | reverse complement strand
GCCGCGCGCCTCCGCGAGCGTCGCCCCGCAGCGCGCCAAGAGGTCCGCGCGCACGTTCGGCAGCGCGCCCGCCGCGTGCTCGATCACGACACTCGCGAGCTGGAAGCGCGCGTGCTTCGCCGCGGCGAGCTGCAGGAGCGTTGCGAGCTGGCGCTCCACGAGCGACATCCCGAACACGCGCAGCGCGCTCTCCGGCGACGAGGCATCGATCCAGACGGCGAAACGGCAGGGCGGCAAGCGCGACTCACTCCACGAAAACGCCGCGCAGCATATCGTGTGACGAACTCGCCACAGCGTGGTAATCGAGCCGCGTGCCCAGCAAGACGCAGCGCACAGAAGCGATCGAGGCGCTGGTGCTCGCCGGCCGGCGCGGCGGCGAGGACGCCGTGGCGCGCGCCGCGGGTGTCTCGCACAAGGCGCTTGCGCTGCTGCACGGCCGGCCGCTGCTCTCCTACGTGCTCGAGGCCCTGCGCGGCGTGCCCGCGATCCGGCGCGTGACGATCAGCATCGACGATCCAGAGGTTCTGCGCGCCCACCCCGAGTTCGGGCCCGCACTCGCTGCGGGCGAGCTCGCGCTGCATGCGAGCGGCAGCTCGCCCGCCGACAGCGTGCGCGATTTCGTCGAGCGCAGCGGCAACGCGACCGTGCTCGTGACGACCGCCGACCACCCGCTTCTCAGCGCCGAGACGGTGCGAGCTTTCGTCGAGGCGGCGCTCGCAAGCGCGAGCGATCTCTCGGTCGCGCTCGTGCCCGATTCCGCCGTGCTCGCGGTCGCGCCGCATAATCAGCGCACCTGGCTGCGGCTCGGAGCGCAGCGGCTCACGGGCGCGAACTTGTTTCTCGCGCGCTCGCCCGGTGCCGCGAAAGTCGCCGCGTTCTGGCGCCAGGCCGAGAGCTTCCGCAAGGAACCGTGGCGGCTCGCGGCCGTGTTTGGCGCGCTGACGCTCGCGCGCTTCGTGGCGGGCCGCCTCTCGCTCGACGCCGCGCTCGCCGCGATCTCGAAGGCGACTGGCGCGCGCATTCACGCCGTGATCGTGACGGACGGGCGCGCGGGGATCGACGTCGACAAGCTCGAGGATTTTGCGTTGGTGGAGCGGCTGCTCGGCAAATCGGCCTGAGCGCGGACGGGGCCGTCTCGCTCGCGCTCGCGGAAAACGGCGCATCGACTCGGGACGCCGAAGTGCGCACGCTCTCAGGCGTTAGGTGCGCGGCGGCTAGAGCGCTTCGCTGCCGAGCGATCGCACCCCGGTGCCGCCCAGCACGACCTCGCGCAGCTCGCGCGTAATTGCGAAGCGGCCGCCGGCGCGCTCCTCGATCGCGAAGCGCTGGTGCGCGCCGGGGTGCGCACTCCTCGCGGACGAGGTCGCGGGCACGCCGAGCACCGGGATCGGCCCGCGCGCGCTCGCGATCGCGTCGCGCGCGGCGAGGTGCGTGTGGCCGTGCAGCACGAGCTCTGCGCCCGCGCGCGCGAGGATCTCGCACAGCGCGGGGCCGTCCTCGAGACGCCGCCGCCACGAGACGTGCGCGCGCGTCGGTGGGTGATGCACGAGCACGACGCGACACAGGCCGCGCGCGCCGAGATCGCTCAACAAGTCCGGGAGTTGCGCGAGCTGCGCCTCGCCTGCGCGACCGGTGGCGAGATGCACGGCGGCGGGCACCGCGGAGCTGAGGCCGACCAGGGCGACGGGGCCGCGCACGCGCAGGCTCGGGAACGGAGCCGCGCCGCGCGCCACGGGATCTGAATCAAGGTAGGGGCGCCATGCGTCCATCACGACGTGGTCGACGGTCGCGCCATACGCGTCGTGATTTCCGGGCACGAGCGTCACGCGCTCGGGCGGGCCCAGTCGTGCAAGCCACGTCGCTGCCTCCGCGACTTCGGCGTCGAGACCCATGTGCGTGAGGTCGCCGGTCACGGCCACATGGTCGGGCGCGCACGCGACGAGGTCGTCGATCACGCGCGCGGCGATCTCGGGTCGATACGCGTGCCGGCGCCGCGTCTGCCACGACAGCCAGCCGAGCGCGCGCTTCGCGTTCAGCTCGCCGAGCCCGCTGAACCGCACGCGCGTCGCGTGCAGGTCGGAGACGTGAGCGAGGCGGAACAGCGCGGCGACCTCCGAGACTTCCGCGCGTATGATACGCGCCGCACGCAACGCGTCGCGCGGATCGCGACGACGCACAGAGCTTCGAGCCCCGAAGAGGAGCGCATGAGCGGACCCGAAGCTGCCGTGCGCTCCGTCGTCGTCTTCACACCGGATGGCGTGTCGCTCGCGGAGCTGTTCGCGCAGCGCAGCGACGTGCGCCTCGCGCACACGTTCACGCGCGCCGGCGCCTCGCCCGAGATCGCGGCGCAGCCGAGCGTCCGGCGCGTGCGCGCCGGCGAGCTCGCGCTGCTCGTGCGCGGCGACGCGGTGCTGGACGAGCGCGTCGCGAAGGCGCTGCTCGCGAGCGGCGAGCTCGCGCTCGTGGCGCAGGGCGCGCGACCCGTCGCCGCGGTCGTGACGGGCGAGCGCGTGCCCGAAGCCGCCGCCTGGCTCGCCGGCGGAGCCCCGATCGCGGGCCTCGCGCTGCAGCGCGCCGATCAACTCGTACCGGCGTACACGTCCGAGCTGCGCAAGCTCGCACCGCCCTTCTTGCGCCTCGCGACCCCTGAGAACTCCGCCG
>JANNKN010000126.1:0-5161 GCA_031396315.1 Deltaproteobacteria bacterium | reverse complement strand
GCCGCGCCGGATGCGATTCACGTCGCTCCACGGCGGGTCGAGCCGGCCGTGATGCTTTCGCAGTGCGGTGGCTGCTGCGCGCAGCGATTCGAGCGCGTCGGGCGGCGGCGTCCCCTGCCGCTGCGCCATCACGATCGGCAGCGCCGTCGCGACTGCCAGCGCTGCGCTCGTGTCCCCGGCCTCGGTACCGAGCGTCCAGCGCGCGAGCACGGCGCGCGCCTCGCCGAGCTCTGGGTCGTCGGATGCGATGCGCGCGAGCAGCGCGTCGACGATCTTGCGCGCCTCGCTCGCCTGCGAGTAGCGCTTGTCGAACTTGTAGGCGCGGAACTCTTCCGCCGTGATCGATGCGTCCGCACCGAACAGCTCGAGCGCGCGATGGCCGCGGTTCGTCAGGTACGTCTCGATGCCGGCCTCGCGCGGAAAATCCTCGGCGCGCGGATTCTCAGGGTCGCTCGTCGCGGCGAAGGGCGAGTGATTCATGTTCACGACGAAGCCCGAGCGCGGATTGATTACGTGCGGCAATGCGTCGAACGGCAGCTGCTCGCGCCAGATCAGGTCCGAGCGATCGCCGGGCAGCACGCCGCGCCAGTCGAAGCCCGGCATGCGCTTCGGAATCCGCGCGTTGTAGAGGTACGCGATGTTGCCTTGGGCGTCGGCGTACACGTAGTTGATCGAGGGCGCGGCGTGCATGCGCATCGCCGCCATCCAGGCGTCGAACGTGCGCGCGCGATTCTGGCGATAGAGCTGCTCGAGCTGGCGCAGCTCGCCCATGCCGGCGTAGCGAATCGCGTAGGTGCCGTGCGGGCGCCGAATCACCGGCCCGTGCTCGGAGCGCAGCGTCTCGCGGCGCTCCGTCCAGTGGAGGCGGCCGAGCAGCTTCAGCTCGATCTCGGCGACGCCCACTTCGAGCTCGCGCCACGCGCCGTCGAGCCGGTAACGGTTCGGGTTCTCGGGATCGATTTCGAGGCGATACACGTCGGCGAGGTCGGGCAGATTCACCGTGTTCGCCCAGCCGAGCGTCGGGCCCGCGCCGTGGAGCACGACGGGCGAGCCGGGGAACACGCCGCCCGTCATCTCCCAGCCTGCGTCGCTCTGGAGGCGGACTTCGTACCACGCGACGGGGCCCGTATAAGGCTGGTGCGAGTTCACGAGCAGGCGCGTCGCGCCGTCGGCGCTGCGCAGCGGCGAGACGGCGATCGCGTTGGAGCCGATCTGGTGCGGGCCAGTGATTAGGCTGAGCGCGCTGCGCACCGGCGGCTTCGGCGGCTCGTCGCCGTACAGCGCCATGAACGTGCGCTCGAGGCCGTAGAAGAACGGCGTCTTGAACGCGAAGCCTGCGACGACGTCGACGCCTGTTAGGGGGAAGAGGCCCGGCAGCGCGTCGGCCGAGTGCGTCGCGGCGAAATGATTCACACCCGCCGCGTAGCCATCGGCGAGCGCCTTCACGTCGGAGGGCACCTCGCGCTCGTAGCGGCGCGCGACGTCGTCGTAGGCGCCGAGCAGCTGGGCGAGGTAGTCGATCGGCGCGGCATCGAGGCCGTTCGCGCTGGCGAGCTTGCCGCGCGTCGCGAGCGCCACTTCCTGGATCGTGCGGAAGTCGTCTTCGCAGTGCGCCCAGGCGAGCCCGTACGCGACGTCGGCATCGCGCGCGCCGCGGATGTGCGGCACGCCGAACGGATCGCGCGCGATGCGCGCGTCGTAGCGCTTGGCGGCGGCGAGCAGCGGCGCGGGGTCGAAATCGGGGCCCGCGGGCCAGAGTGCCCAGGCGACGACTGCGAGCGCGAGGAGAACGACGGCGGCGAGCATGCGCACGAGCCACTTCAGCATGCGCGGCAGCATAAGCTGGCGCGCGCGCGTGTTGGCGCTTTCGGGCAATTCGCGGGCTACCAGCCGTCGGTGAGGCCGCCGTCGTACCAATCCCAGAGGAGGTAGAGCAGCCCGCGCACCGGGCGGCCGCCCGTGTGGTTCACGGGAATGCGCGCGCCGAGCGAGAGGCGCACGTGCTGGCGGCGGTTCAGCGAGACATGCAGCTGCGGTGCCAGGTCGACCTCGAAGTCCGGCTCGCCGCGCGCGAACACCCGCGTGGTCACGAGCTCGAGCATGGGTGCCCACTCGCGGCCGAAGCCGCCGTCCTCGAAGAAACTCTTGCCGAGCGCGAGCCGGAGCTGTGCCTCGTCGTCGCCGCGATCGCCGCGCGTCGGGAACTCCCCTAACAGCTGGGCGTGCAGGAAGAAATCGCGCGGAAGGATCTGCCCGTAGAGCAGCGCCGGCTCGAGCACGACGGTGCCGCCGCCGAGGCCGCGGTCGCGATCGCCCGTCGGCACGACCAGCTCGCCCGCGACGCTCACGATCCCGCCGCGCTGCTTGCTGTGCCACACCGCGACCTTCGCGCCGAGCGCGATGTCGCCGAGCCCGGCCTCGTTCGAGCCGCTCGCGTCCTCCTCGAGCGCGAACGGCACCGCGATCTCGATCTGCGCGCGCGGACCGAAGCGCTTCTCGTAGATCAGCTGCATCTCCGCCGACGTCTCGTGCTCGGCATTCGCGACGAACTCGACGACCGCCTCGTCCTCCGGAAACGCCTTCTCCGTGATCTGCGCGCGCGGCAGATTCAACTCACCGGCGGGCCAGCGTGCGTCGGTGCAGAACGTGCGCAGGTGCGCGATCACGAGCTGCAGCGTCTCGGCGCCGAGGCTCTGTGCGTGCGGCGCCATCAGCGGCGAGAAGCCGCGCACTGGGCCGCCCTCGTGCGCAACCGCGAACCAGTCCGCATCGGGCTCGCGGCTCGCGAACGCGCAGTCGCTGAAATCGGGCATCGGCAGCTGCAGGTTCTGCGTTCCGGGGCCGCCCTTCCCGTCTGCGCCGTGACACGTCGCGCAGATCTGCTCGAAGGCCTCGCGGCCGGCGTCGGACGCGGCGCTCGCGGGTTGCGCCGCGAGCAGCACCGCGATTGCGACCGCACGCGTCCGCCAGCGTCCCCTCGTACGCAGCGGGGTCAGACCCCGGTGCGTACGAGCGCGCGCGCGGAACCACCTCATCCCTTCTGCCGATCGTGCAGCGGCCCCTTCGGGAGGCGCCCGTCCACGTCGGTGAAGGCGTACACGTCTGCCAGCTCGCGCGATGCGATTGCGCGGCCGCTGAAGCGCAGCACGTCGGGGTCGCGCGCGAGCGCGGCGACGGCGCGGCCGGTGAAGCGCTGCGACTCGGCGCCCGAGAAGTCGAGCTTTGGCATCGACGCCTGAGCTCCTTGGAGTCGCTCGGTGAGCACGAGCCCCGGCCAGAGCGAGACGACCGCGACGCCGTGGGGCCGGAGCTCGTGCGCGCAATCCGCGGTGATGCGATCGAGCGCGCACTTGCCGACGCCGTAGGCCACGTGCCACGCATACTCGCGGGCGCCCGACGACGAGATGTTCGCGATCAGGCCGCGCTTCGCGGGCGCCATCGACTTCGCGGCGAAATGGCTCGCGACGTAGGCCGAGCGCGTGCCGACATCGATCATGTCGTCCCAGTTCGAGATCGGCACGTCCCAGAACGGCTTGCCGCTCGTCAGCTCCCTGGGAATCAGGAAAGCATTATTGACCAGCACGTCGAGGCGGCCCTGCTCCGTCTCCACCTGCTTGAAGAGCCGCTTCACCTGCGAATCGTCGCGGTGATCGCACGCGATCGCGATGCCGCGCCCGCCCGCGGCGCTGACGGCCGCCGCCGTCTCGCCGACCGTGCCGCCGAGCGGGTGCGCACCGGCGTGGGTGCTGCGACCGGTGACGTATACCGTCGCGCCGAGCGCGCCCAGTTCGAGCGCGCAGCCTTTGCCGATGCCACGCGAGGCGCCGGTGACGATCGCAACTCTGCCGGTGAGTTCCGCCATGACGCTGGACTCTGCCGCGCGCGGCGCTTCGCTACCAGGCGCGCAGCGCCGTCTGCGCCGGCTCCGGCACAACCTCAGCGCGCTCGCGGGCGCCGACCCGATCGGCGCTTAGGTGCCTTCCGCCGCTCCGCGCCCAGCAGCTTCGCAACGTCGGCTTCGACGCGCGTGCCGACGAAGAAGTCCGGATTCATGCGCGTGTAGAACCGCACCGGGTTCGCGAACACGAAGTCGCGGAACGCGCGCTCGTCGATCAGCTCGTGCTCCACCAGCTCGAAAGCCTCGCCGAGGATGCCGGTCATGTCGCGCACGTCCCAATGGCCGAGATCCGAGCTGAACATCGCGTTCAGCTTCGCGCCCATCGGATTGAGGCGGGTGTCGAAGGCGAGCGCGACGCCGGGGTCGTCGGCCTCGCAGCCGAAGAAGAAACCTGGCACGAACTGATCGCGGATGTCCTGCTCGCGGCGGATGCCGCACGGCTCCCACTCGTCGAGGAACGGCGGCGCGGGCTCGAGCTTCGTGAACGCCTCCAGCAGCCCAGGCACCCGTGCGTGGAAGTGCGCGTCGCCGTACTCGGCGAACAGCTTCGCGACGAGCGCCGTGTCGATGCGCGCGGGGTCGAGCTGCGAAATCGTCTTGTTGTTGCGCTTCTCCCAGTGCCCGACGAGATCGGCGTAGAGCTGGCACGCCCAGGAGACGCCGCCTTCGAGCAGGCCGAACGCGAGCTGCGGAAAGCGGTGCGTCACGCCGCCCATGAACAGCGAGCGGCACTGCGCCTCCATGCTCGCGCCGAACGAGCCGATGTGGTTCGCCATGTAATTACTGGGGCTGCGCCGGCTGCCCCAGCCCATCCCCGGCGTGTGCGACGCGGGCACGACGCGCAGCTCGATACAGCGGCGCCAGAACGGGTCGTAGTCGTGCGCGCTGTCGAGGCCGAGGCAGTCGATGCGCTCTCCCGAGCCGCTGCCCCAGCTCGGGAGTTGGCCCTTTGGGGTCAGACCCCGAAGGGCCAACTCCCCGATCGGCCGGTGAACGAGCCCGTTGATCATGATCGCCTTGAAGCCGAGCTCGCCCACCGCGTGCTCGAGCTCCGCAATCGCTTCCTCCGGCGTGTGCATCGGAATGTGCGCCGCCGGCGTCATGCGGTCCGCGTAGGGCGCGTACACCTCCGCGTTGAAGGCGTTCAGTGCGCGGCAGGCGACGCGGCGCACCTCGTCGTCCTTGATCGCGGTCGTGGTGTGCGTGCGGCTGCCGTAGAGCACCGCGAAATCGATGCCGAGATCGTCGAGCCGTTCGTATAAC
>JANNKN010000116.1:0-1257 GCA_031396315.1 Deltaproteobacteria bacterium | reverse complement strand
ACGGAGTTGGCGGAGAGCTTCGGCACGCGCCGTGCCTGCGTTGCGCGCGAGCTCACGAAGTTGCACGAGGAGGCCGCGCGCGGGACGCTCGAGGAGCTTGCGGTGCGCTTCGCGGACGGCGCGCGCGGCGAGATCACGCTGGTGGTCGAGGGCGCGAGCGCGGAGGCTGCGCCGCCGCCGAGTGAGGACGCGCTGCGCGAGCGCGTCGTCGCGTTGCTCGCGAAGGGCCTCTCGCCGCGCGACGTCGCCGACGTGCTGCGCGCCGAGACGCGAGCGCCGCGGCGCACGCTCTACGCGCTCGCCCTCGCGGTGAAGGGCGAGCAGAGGGAGGACTCGTGAGCGGCGCGCGGAAAGAATCTGCCGTGCGCGCGCCCACGCTGCTGCGCACGCTCTGGTACTTGCGCAGCGAACAGATCCTCGGCCAAGCCAAACGCGCGCTGTTAGGCCGCGACCCGAACCCGCGCGCGTTCACGGGCGAACCGCCGCGCGCCGCGTTCTCGGCGCCGCGTGTGCCGTGGCTCGCGAGCCCGCCGCACGCGCGCTGCGCGAGCACGTCGCGCATCGAGCTGATCCATCGCACGCTCGAAACTCCGGCCGCCGCAGGCCCCACTCCGGGCGCCGCAGGCCCAATCGACTGGGATTTCCCAGGCCACGGCCCGCTCTTCGCGTACCACCTCCACCAATTCGACTGGGCCCGCGACATCGCGCTCGCGCCGAGCGAGCGCCTCGCCGCGCTCGAAAGCTGGATCGCGCGCCACCCGCGCGGCGTCGGCTGGGACAGCGGCCCAATCAGCCTGCGCACGTTCGCGTGGTCGAAGCTGCTGACGACACCCGGCGCGCTGCCCGCGAGCGCAGACGTCGCGCGCATCCGAGCCTCGCTCGCCGCGCAGCTCGAGACGCTCGCGGCGAATCTCGAGACGCACTTATCAGGGAATCACCTGCTCTGGAACCTGCTCGCGTTGGTGTTCGCAGGCGCGGCGCAGACCGGTGCCGGTGCGGATCGCTGGCTCGCGTTCGCGCCGCGGCTCGCGAGCGAGCTGCGCGAGCAAATCCTCGAATCGGGCCTGCACTACGAGCGCAGCCCGATGTACCACGCGCTGCTGCTCGAGAACGTGCTCGATCTCGCGAACGCAGACGCGAGCGCTCCCGGGCGCGTGCCGGCGGAGCTCGCTGCGCTGCTCCGCGAGAGCGCCGCGCGCATGCTCGGCGCGCTCGCGGTCGTGACGCACCCCGACGGCGAGATCGCGCTGCTCGGCG
>JANNKN010000095.1:0-1740 GCA_031396315.1 Deltaproteobacteria bacterium | reverse complement strand
GCGCGCGGGGCGCCGCGTTCGCCTGCACGACGTTGCCATCGCGCAGCCAGATCTCGCCGAGATCGCGCGGTTGCGCGCCATCGCCTTGCGTCACCGCGAGACAGCCCGTGCGCCGATTCTGGTGGAGCAGCTGCAGCACGTCGACGAGCGAGATCTGCGCGAGGTCGCCCTCGACCGTGCTCGCGCCCGCCGTCGCGCGCTCGACCGGCGCCTGCTTCTCGCGCTTGCCGAGCAGCGCGAGCGCGCGCTCCGCCGCTTCGCTCGCGTCGCCGACCGTTTCATCGAACTGCGCACGCCGCGCCACGGCGTCGGAGCCCACATAAATCAGCCGGATCGTTCGCGTGCGCGGGTTCGCGCGCAGGATCTCCGCGAGCCGCGTCGCGTCGATCAGCGGCAGCGCATCCGTCGCAATCAGCGCACTCGGCACTTCGCCGAGAGCCGCTTCGAGCGCAGCCGGCCCCGTCGCCGCGAAGCTGACGCGGATGCCGCGCTCTGCGAGCGGCTGGGCGATGCGTCGCGCGCGCTCGCGGTCGGCGTCGGCGATCAGGATTGCTTCATCCACCGATGGGGATCCCGAGGTCGCGCCCGAGCTGGAACGTGAGGTGCTCCACCAGCACGCGATCGGCGGTGTGATACAGCGAGGCGCCGCTCTCGTCGCCGCCGGGCTCGCGCACCAGCGCATACGCGGGTCGATCGCCGAAGTACACGACGAACGGCGCATCGGTGCCAGCGCGCAGCGGAGAGACCCAAGTGACGGGAAATCCCTGCGGCTCGTCCGCGCCGCGGTCTGCGACGAGCACGACGTCGGTCTTGGCACCCAGCCCGCGCAGCTGTTCGAGCGCGCTGCGCAGCGCAGGGCTGAGCGCACCGCCTGGGCCGAGGAACAACAGCCCGCGCTCGAGCGGGCGGCGCGCGACTTCGGCCAGCAGGAAGACCGCGACCTGCGCGGCCAGGGCGGCGTTCGCGGTCGGCGCCTCGGCGAGCAGTGCGTCGACGAGCCCGCGGAACGGCGCTTGCTCGAGATCGCGCGCGCGCACGAAGCTCGCGCGGTCGTCCCCGATCCGCGCGGCGAGGGATTCACCGAGCGCCTCGGCCGTCGCTCCATCGGCGGGGAACGTCGCGGCGGCCGCCAAGATCACCGGCGCCTCGGCGAGCCCACGCAGCGCATCCGCTCGCTCGAGCGCGCCGCGCAGCCGACGCTTGCTCACGGCGGCACCGATGCCATCGGTCTCCGGCAGCAGCGCGAAGTACCGGCCGTCGCTCTCGATCGCGAGGATGTCCGCGGAGCGCAGCCCGCGCGAAAGCGTGCTCACGATCGCCTCGAGCGTCGACTCGATCTCCGCAGCCGCACGTCCGTCCCAAGCGCGATCGAGCTGATCGATCTCCACCCGAAGCAGCGAGAAGCTGCGACTGAAGCGGCGCGACTTCTGGACCTCGTGCTCGACCAGATCGTCGAGGTAGGCCTTCGTGTAGGCGCGCGTGATCGGATCGCGGAACGAGCGTCGCTCGAGCACACGCACTGCGAAGGCGTTCGCGAGCGCCTGCGCCGCGAACGCGCCGAGCCGCTCTGCGATCGCGAGGTCCGCGTCGGCGAACTCGCTGCCGTCGAGCTTGTCCGTGAGGCGCACGACGCCGAGCAGCTTCCCGCCGCGCGCGAGTGGGATGAACAGGCAGGCGCGGCCGCCCTCGCCGCTCGGCGCCCCGCGCTGCGGCCGCGCGCCCGGCGCGGCGAGCGGCGCG
>JANNKN010000069.1:0-7564 GCA_031396315.1 Deltaproteobacteria bacterium | reverse complement strand
GCGCAACGTCTCGCCGCAGGGCGCGGATCGCGTGGTGATCACGGATCCGATTCCGGCGGCGATGAAGTACCTCGACGGCACCGCGAACGCTGCGGGCGCGGAGCTCTCGTTCTCGGTCGATGGCGGCTTCCGCTTCGACGCGCCCGAAAAGTTGACCGTCGCGAGCGAGGACGGCACGCGCCGGCCTGCGGTCGCCAGCGATTACACGCACGTGCGCTGGGTGTTCGCGACTCCCCTCGCCCCGGCCGAGCAGCGGTCGGTGCGCTTCCTCGCGCAGCTCGAGTAGCTGCGCAGGTTTCTCGTGATTCATAACAAGGAGAAAGCCATGCAACGGGATTGGAAACGCAGCGTTCGCGCCGGGGTGGTCCTGGCGGCGTTCGCATTCGCGGCTGCGCAGGGTGCGCAGGCTGCCGGGACGGCCTCCGGAACCGCGGTGAACAACCGCGCAACGGTGCAGTACTCGGTGGGCTCTACCGCACAGCCGGTGGTCGAGTCGTCGCCCACGGGCAACACGACTGCGGGCGTCGGCAACGGCACGAACACGAGCTTCGTCGTCGACAACCGCATCGACCTCACCGTGGCCGAGCTCTCGGGCGGCTACACGACCGTCTCTGCGGGCGGCGTGAGCGAAGTGCTCGTGTACACGGTCGCGAACACCGGCAACACCACCCAGGACTACTCGCTCAGCGCGACCGACCTGGCTGGCGGCGCCGATCCGTTCGGCGGCACGGACAACTTCAACGCAACCCCGGTCGGAATCTTCGTCGACGCCAACAACAACAGCGTCTACGACGCCGGCGACACGGCGACGTTCATCGACGAGCTCGCGGCCGACGCGAACGTCGAGGTGTTCGTCGTCCGCAACATCCCGGGCGGCCAGGTGAACGGGGACATCTCCGCGGTGATCCTGAGCGCGCAGGTCGCGCAGGGCGGCACGGCGGCGGCGCAGGGCGCGAACATCCTGACGGATGACGCGGCCATCGCCGACAACCCGGCCACCGTTCAGGTCGTATTCGCGGACGGCGCGAGCGACGGCGGCGACGCCGTGCGCAACGGCCGCTTCGCCGATACCGACGCTTATCGCGTCGGTGCGGCGCAGATCACCGTGGCGAAGTCGTCGGCGGTGATCAGCGATCCGATCAATCTCGGCGTGAATCCGAAGGCGATTCCCGGCGCGACGATCGAGTACACCGTCAGCGTCAGCAACTCGGCGGGCGCCTCTGCGACCGCGACGAACGTGCAGGTCACGGACAGCCTGAACGCGGAGATCACGGCCGGTACGGTCGCGTTCGACACGAACGGCTACGCGGCCGGCGCGGGCATGCAGGTCACGTCGCCCAACATCTCGGGCGGCGCGGCGACGGCGCTCACCAACGCCACCCTGGACGACCAGGGCGACTTCACGGCCAACGTCGTGACGGTCGGCGGCATCTCGCTCAATCCGGGCGAGACGGCCACGGTGCGCTTCCGGGTCGTCATTCAGTAATAACCCGTGAGCGAGCGGCTTCTGATCTCGATGCATGGTCCCCGGCGGGCCCGCGCGGAGTCTTCGCGACTCCGCGCGGTGCCCGTTCGGGGCGTCGTGCGTTCGCGCGTCGGGAGCTGGATCTGTGCGTGGCTGGTTGCGCTGTTCGCGCTCGCCAGCCACGCGCAGACGCCCTCGGGCACACTGATCGCCAACACCGCCCAGGCCGCCTTCACTCCGTCCGGCGGCGCGCTCACGAACGTGAACTCGAATACCGATTCGATCACGACTGGCGCGACGCGCACGCCCTCGACGACGGAGATCTTCCATTACGCGCCGGGTGCGCTCGGCGCGATCGGCACGAACGTCGGCCCGGCTTCGTGCAGCACCTCGGGAACCGCAGCAGGGCCGTTCGTGCCCGCGCCGAACCCCAGCGATTTATCAGGCGCTCCGATCAACCTCGCAGCGTTGGTGGATTTGCTCGCAGGCGGCGCCTACCACCAAGGCGAAGCGCTCTTCCTGCGCGTGATCGATCCGGATCAGAACCTGAACCCGCTGCTCGCCGAGACGGCGCTGATTGCGGTCGCCTCGCAGACCACCGGCGATGTCGAGCTGCTGCGCGCCAGCGAAACGGGCCCGAGCACCGGAGAGTTCGTCGCCTACCTCATGAGCGGCCCGCCGCCGCCCGTCGCGGGCGACTGCCGGCTCTCGGTCGTGGCGGGTGAGACCTTCATCGCGAGTTACCTCGACCCTGCGGACGGCGCCGACACGTCGGCGAACGGCGCGCTCGTCGATCCGCTCGGAATCGTTTTCGACAGTGCGACCGGGGCGCCGTTGAGCGGTGCGCTCGTCACTCTCATTGATTCGGCCACCGGCCTGCCCGCGACTGTGTTCGGTGACGACGGCGTCTCGAGCTTCCCCGCGAGCATCACCTCCGGCGGCGTCGCCAGCGATTCCGGCGGCGCGAACTACGCCTTCGCCCCCGGTGGCTTCCGCTTCCCCTTCGTCGCGCCTGGCACGTATCGACTCCAGGTCGTGCCGCCGGCGACCCACACGTTCCCGTCGGTCGTGCTCGACGCGGCGCTCCAACTGCTCCCCGGCGCGCCCTTCGCACTGGGCTCCGGTTCGCGCGGGAACGACTTCGTCGTGCCGCTCGGTCCGATCATTCAGGTCGACGTGCCGCTCGATTCCTCCGCGCCGAGCGGAACACTCGCACTGACGAAGCGTGCCAATCGCGCGACGGCTGGCGTCGGCGAGTTCGTGCAGTACGTGCTGATCGCGTCCGCGCCAACGGGCAGCGCTGGACTCTCGGCGACGCTCGAGGACCGCATGCCGCGCGGCTTCCGCTACGAGCGCGGCTCGCTACGCATCGCAGGCGCCCCTGCGCCGGATCCAGTGATCGCCCAGGACGGGCGCGTCCTGACGATTCCGCTCGGCGTGCTCTCGGCGGGTACGCAACTCGAGGTTCGCTATGTCGCGCGGCTCGGCCCGGGCGTGCGCGGTGGACGGGCCGTCAATGAAGCCATCGTTCGCGCGGGCGCGCTCGCCTCGAACGAGGCGCAGGCGACCGTGCTCGTCACGCGCGATCTGCTGAACGAGCGCGCCACGCTCGTCGGCCGCGTGATGGAAGGCGACTGCGGCTCGGACCTTCGCGAAGAACACAAGGGAATCGCCGGCGTGCGCGTTTTCCTGGAAGACGGCACCCACGTCGTGACCGATGAGCAGGGCCGTTTCCACTTCCCCGTGGTGGTCGCAGACACACACGTCGTGCAGCTCGACACGCAGACGCTGCCCGAGGGCCTGATGCCGGTGATGTGCGCGGCGAATCGCTTCGCAGGCCGCGCCTACTCTCAGTTCGTCGAGCCGCAGCGCGGCTCGCTGTGGCGCACGGATTTCTTGCTGGAGCGTGCGCCGAGCGGGCGCGGGCTCCATCAACAGCTCACGGTCACGCCGGCTGCCGATCGCCAGAACGTCGAGCTGCGCGTGTCGGTGGGCGGCGCGACGCTCGCGGGCGTTTCCGGGCTGGTGATGTTGCCAAACGGAATCGTGCCGCTGCCGGGCTCGGTGGAGGTGCTCGGCCCAGGCGTGGTGTTCGATGCCGAGAGCCCCGCGCCAACGGTTCGCACATCGCGGCTCGCGCCCGGCGAAGTCATTACGTTGCGCTTTGCTGTGGCGGCGCCCGCCACGACGCAGCTGAATGCGCTCGCGCGCGGTAAACGCGAAAGCGGCGCGCCGGTTCAGACGCCAGTCGTGAAGAGCGCGCTCGACGCGCCGCGTACCTACACGCAGAGCGCGACCTGGGACGAGGCGCCCGCCATAGTCGAGCGAGCCGCGGAGGAACTGCCGCCCGATGCCGAGTTCGGCGACGCGTGGCTCGCGAGCGCGACACCCAGCAACGCGTGGCTGTATCCCGAGCCGAGCTTCATTCCCAAGATTCCATCCGTGAAGATCGGCGTGCAGCACGAGCCCGCGCTGCGCGTGCGCCTGTTCCGGAACGGCGAGCTCGTGAGCCCGCTCAACTTCGATGGCACGCAGAAGAACGCCGCGAAGACGGTGGCGGTGAGCCGTTGGCGCGGCGTCGATTTGACCGAGGGCCCTAACACGTTCCTGGCGGAGCTGCTCGACGCCGACGGCTCCGTCGTTGCGCGCATCCAGAAGCGTCTGCACTCCTCCGGGCCGCCCGTGCGCGCCGAGCTGATGCCGACGCTCTCCGCGTTCGTCGCGGACGGGCGCACGCCGCCGATGATCGCGGTGCGCCTGTTCGATCGCTGGGGCCAGCCGGTGCGCGAGGGCATGAGCGGCCCGCTCCAAGTCGCCGCGCCGCATCGCGCGCGCGAATCGGTCGAGCGCGCGCGCGAGCGAAAGCTCGCGGTGCCGGATTTCGGCGCGACGAGCTTCGTGGTCGGACGCGGCGGCATCGCGAACATCGCGCTCGAGCCGACCACGACGATGGGCCGCTTCGCGCTCACGCTGCAGCTCGCCGACGATCGGCGCGAAGAGATCGACGGCTGGCTCTCGCCAGGGCCGCGCGAGTTCACACTCGTCGCCCTCGGCACGGGCACGCGCGGCTTCGGCGAGAACTCGGGCAGCGGCGCCGAACGGCGCGCCGCGGGCATCACGGCGAGTGGCCAAGAAGGCCGCGTCGCGCTGTTCGCGAGCGGGACTGTGCGCGGCGAGTGGCAAGTGACCGCGGCCTACGACACCGATGCGAAGCAATCCGTGCCGGGTGAGCGGATTCAGCGCTCGCTCGATACGCAAGAGCACTTCGCGCTCTACGGCGACGACACGCAAGAGGGCCATGAGGCGCCGACCTCGGACGGCGTGTTCCTGAAGCTGCAGCGCGACCGCTTCTACGCGCTCTACGGCGATTTCGAAACCGCGCTCGGCGAGACCGAGCTCGCGCGCTACGACCGCATCGTCACGGGCTTGAAGAGCGAGTATTACGGTGACGGCCTGCGCTGGAACGGCTTCGCGACCGACACCGGGCAATCGTTCGCGCGCGACGAGATCCGCGGCAACGGCACGTCCGGCTTGTACCGGCTGTCCCAGGCGCCGATCGTGATCGGCAGCGAGCGCGTGCGCATCGAGGTGCGCGATCGTTTCCGCCCGAGCCGCGTCGTCGAGCTGCGTCCGCTCGTCTCGCAGATCGATTACGACATCGACCCCTACGCCGGCACGCTCCACTTCCGGGAGCCGGTCGCAGGCCGCGACGAACAGTTCAACCCCGTGTTCATCGTGGCCGAGTACGAGACCGCCGGCGCGGGCGATGCGATTTCCGGCGGTGGTCGCGTCGCGGGGCGCTGGCTGAAGGGCGCACTCGAGGTCGGCGCGAGCGGGATTCACGAAGGGCGGGGCACGCAGTCCGGAGACCTCGTTGGCGTCGACACCACTTATCAATGGGGCGAGGCGACGAAGCTGCACGCGGAGTGGGCGGGCAGCGACGGCGAGAGCTTCGCGGGCGCCCGGCGCGGGCTCGCGTGGCTCGTCTCCGCGGAGCACCGCACGCAGGATCTCGAGCTGCTCGCGTACGCGCGCGAGCAGGAAGGGGGCTTCGGCCTCGGGCAGCTGTCCGGCATCGATCAAGGTGCGCGGCGCGTCGGCCTCGATGGTCGTTGGCGGTTCCGCGAGAATTGGAGCCTGGTCGGCACCACGTTCCACGAAGAAAATTTGCTGACGAGCGATGATCGGCAGATTGCGGAGTCCGTGGTCGAGTGGGAGGAGCGCGGCCGCGGCCTGAACGCGGGCGCGCGCTACGTGCGCGACTCCGCGCCGCTGGCGGCTGCCAGCACGGGCCAGCTGCTGCTGGGCGGGCATTATGGTTTCTTCGCGGAGCGCCTCACGCTGCGCGCAGGCACCGAAGTGGGCTTCGGCTCGGAAGGCCCGCATGGCGACTACTCGGATCGCGTCGCCGTGGGCGCCGACTTCAAGGCGACGGACTGGCTGCGCCTGTTCGCCGAGCACGAGATCACTTTCGGCGAGGTGCACAGCGGGCAGGACACGCGTGTCGGCGCGGCCGTAACACCTTGGGAGGGAGGGCAGATTTCTGCGAGCTTCGGCCAACAGCAGCTGCCGAGCACTACCGGCGTGGCCCCTGCGACGAACACGACCAGCACGCCCGGTGTGGGCACGGAGACCGCGGGCCGCGAGTACGGGCCGCGCACCTACGCGAACCTCGGCGTCGCACAGCACTGGAACCTCGCGAAGTACTGGGGCTTCGACTTCGCGGTCGATCGCTCGCAGACGCTGAAGGGCGCGGGCGTCGCGCCCTTCGACGCGAACGTGCCCGTCTACTCCGGCACCCTGAACGACGACTACACGGCGATCTCGCTCGGCGCGGGCTACAGCCGCAAAGACGTCGCGTTCACGAGCCGCGTCGAGACGCGCATGGGCGAGCTCGAAGATCTGTGGAGCTTCACGCTCGGCGCGCTGCGCGACCGCGAACGGACATCCTATGCCGGTCACATCGAGCTGTTCCTGAACGAACGCGGTGGCCCGCTCCCTGTGAGCGAAGACATCTACTCAACGCGCTTCTCGCTCGCGCACCGGCCGCTCGACACGCGCTTCATCGTGCTGGAGCAGGTCGAGTACGAGCACGGCCTCACGGATGGCGGCGGCTTCGACACGCGTGGTGATCGCGTGCTCAATCACCTCAAGCTCAACTACACGTTCGACGATCGCACGCAGCTCTCGTGGCAATACTCCGCGAAGTGGGTCGCCGAGCAGATCGACGGCGAGCGCTATGCATCGGTCGGGCACTTGATCGGCGTCGAAGCCCGCTACGACGTCGCGCCGGGCTGGGATTTCGCGGTCGCCGCGCGCGCGCGTCAGCTCTCCTCAGGCAGTGCCGACGACGGCCACTACTCGGTGGGCGCGAGTGTCGGCCGGCTGCTCTACAAGAACGTCTGGGCGAGCGTCGGCTACAACGTCACCGGCTTCAACGACGACGACTTCTCGCAGAGCGAGTACACCGCACAGGGCCCGTTCGTGCGGCTGCGCGTGAAGGTCGACCAAGATTCGGTGCGCGAGTGGCTCGACTTCTCGCCGCGCCTTGCGGGCCGCGTGCGCAGCGCGCTCGCGGCGAACGGCGCGGTGCGCTGAGCGCAGCTCCGACGCGACGCGCTCAGAGCCGCTGGAAGTAGAAGCGCGTGTCGCAGTAGCCGCCGCGCGGCAGCAGCGCGAAATCCGGCACGCGCCCGACCAGCTGCCAACCGAGGCGCTGGTAGATGCGTTCCGCCTCGTCGCTCGCCGTGTCGAGCACGAGCAGCGATTTTCCCGCTGCGCGCGCACCGTCCTCAGCCGCGCGCATCAGCGCGGCGCCGAGTCCGCCGCCGCGCGCGCGACGGTGGACGAGCAGCTTCGCGACGTCCGCGCGGTGCGGCTGGTTATCAGGCTGCGCGAGAATCACCTGCACCGTGCCGGCGATCCGGCCCTCGGCATCGCGCGCCACCCAAACTGCACGTTCTCCGGCGGCGACGCTCGGGCCGAGCCCGCGCCAGAAGGCCGCTGCGCGCTCCGGCGCGAGCGGATGCATGAAGCTCACCGACGCGCCGCCGTCGACGCAATCGATCAGGACCTCGGCGAGCGCGCGGACGTCCTCGC
>JANNKN010000059.1:0-7459 GCA_031396315.1 Deltaproteobacteria bacterium | reverse complement strand
CGTCGTCGCGCGCCTCGCGACCGTCGCGCTCGGCATCGTGGCGGTGGTCCTCGGAATCTCGTTCAAGGGCCAGAACGTCGCGTTCATGGTGGCGCTCGCGTTCTCGATCGCTGCGAGCGCGAACTTCCCTGCGCTCGTGCTCGCGATCTACTGGCGCGGCCTGACGACTCGCGGAGCGGTCGCGAGCATGGCGACGGGCACGCTCACGACGCTCGGCCTGATCGGGCTCTCGCCAACCGTGCAGATCGACATCCTCGGTGGGAGCGAGGCGTGGTTCCCGCTGCGCAACCCGGCGCTGCTCACGATTCCGCTCTCTTTCGCGGTGGCCTTCATCGTCTCGAGACTCGCGCCTGAACCGGCAGCCGCGCGCGGTCACGACGCGCTCGCGCAGCAGAGCCACTTCGGACACGCGGAGGACGCCCCATGAGCGCGCTTGCAGAGTTCCTGGCGGCGCGCGATTTCTTGCTCGCGCATCGCACGGATTACGCCGCGGCGGTCCGCGGCTTTCGCTGGCCGGAGCTCACGCACTTCAACTGGGCGCTCGACTACTTCGACGCGCTGGCGGTGGGCAACGCGCACACGGGGCTGCACGTCGTCGAGGAGACCGGCGCGGAAGAGAAGCGCTCGTTCGCGGAGCTCGCGGCGCACAGCAATCGCGTCGCCAACTTCCTGCGAGGCCTCGGCGTCGCGCGCGGCGACCGAGTGCTGCTCATGCTCGGCAACGAGGTGGCGCTCTGGGAGACGATGCTCGCCTGCATGAAGCTCGGCGCGGTGATGATTCCTGCGAGCACACTGCTCGCCGCGGACGACCTGCGCGATCGCTTGGGGCGCGGGCAGGTGAAACACGTGGTGGCCGGCGCCGCACACACCGCAAAGTTCGTGGACGCGCCCGGCGACTACACGAAAGCCGTCGTGGGCGGAGAGGCCGTGGGCTGGCGCAGCTTCGCGGAGGCCGCGTCGTGCCCAGCCCTATTCGCGCCGGACGGCCCGACGCGCGCGAGCGATCCGCTGCTGCTCTACTTCACCTCGGGCACGACCTCGAAGCCGAAGCTCGTGCTGCACACCCACGTGAGCTACCCGGTCGGGCACCTCGCCACCCTGTACTGGATCGGCCTCCAGCCGGGCGACGTACACCTCAACATCTCGTCGCCGGGGTGGGCGAAACACGCCTGGAGCTGCTTCTTCGCACCGTGGAACGCGGGCGCGACGGTGTTTCTTTATAACTACGCGCGCTTCGACGCGAAGGCGATGCTCGCCGCGCTCGTGAAGCACCGCGTCACCACGCTCTGCGCGCCGCCGACGGTGTGGCGCATGCTGATCCAAGCGCCCGAGCTCGCGAGCACGAAGACTGCACTGCGCGAGCTCGTTGGGGCCGGCGAGCCGCTCAACCCCGAGGTGATCGAACAAGTCCGCCGCGCGTGGGGGCTCACGATTCGCGACGGTTTCGGGCAGACGGAGACGACCGCACAGATCGGCAACACGCCGGGCCAGCCCGTAAAGCCCGGCTCGATGGGCCGCCCGCTGCCGGGTTATCAGGTCCGGCTGCTCGATACCGACGGCACGCCGCAGCAGGAAGGCGAGATCTGCCTCGCGCTCGCGCCACGCCCGCTCGGCCTGATGGTCGGGTACACCGACGACACGGCGAAGACGGCGGAAGCGATGGCACACGGCCACTACCACACGGGCGACACCGCGAGTGTCGACGCCGAGGGTTACGTCACCTACGTCGGCCGCGCCGACGACGTGTTCAAGGCGAGCGACTACCGCATCAGCCCGTTCGAGCTCGAGAGCGTGTTGATCGAGCACCCGGCGATCGCCGAGGCCGCGGTGGTGCCGAGCCCCGACGCGCTGCGCCTCGCGGTGCCGAAGGCCTTCGTCACGACGCGCGCGGGCTTCGCGCCGAGCCGCGAGGTTGCGCAGGACGTGTTCGCGTTCCTGCGTAACAAGCTCGCGCCCTACAAGCGCATCCGCCGCCTCGAGTTCGCGGAGCTGCCGAAGACGATCAGCGGCAAGATCCGGCGCGTCGAGCTGCGCAAGGCGGAGATGGGGCGCGATCCCGGAGTGAAGCGCGCGAACGAGTGGTTCGAGGACGAGTTCTCGGGATCGCGCTAACGCGAGGATCCTCTTAGCCGGGTGATCAGGCGCTCTCGGGCGATCGCCCGCGTGACTCCAGGGCGGCTCGCCATCTCGAGTGAGACGAGATTCTCGACGTGCGCGCGGTTGCCTTGGCAGAGGCGCGCGAGCTCTGCCTCGCGCCGCGCGACTGCGCGGCGATCAATCCACCAGCTCGCGAGAACCGCGAGTCCCAGGAGCGCAGGCACGAGGAAGAACCAGTACTCGACGAGTCGGGTCGGGTGGAACCAATCGTCCGAGTGGAACCAGCCCACTAGTCCGGCAGCACCTCGAAGAATCTCCGAATCCGCGCGGCGTTCGCGCCGATGTCGCCTTGGCCGTCGCGCGACTTGCTGCGCACGTCCACGAGCGAGCCGCCGGCGCCGTCGTCGCGCACTCGCACGACCACATCATCGACGAAGCGGAACAGCTCCGTGATCTCGCTGCCGGTGACGATCCCGGCCGCGGGGTCTGCGGCGACGTCGCTCCATTCGAGCGCGCGCGCGGCTTGCTCGGCCTCGCTCAGCACGACCGACTGCGGGCGTGCGACCCGAACTGACTGGAGATCTCGATAAGACGCGGTTGCCTTGATTTGATCGGCGAAGCCGGCGGGGAAGGCCATGTCGCGCCCGCGGCCTGAGGGGTCGTTCGGGAACGCAGGCGGATCCTCGAGATCGGTGCTGATGTCGTTGATTTGCGGCGCATCGCCGCCCGGCTGGCGCGCGATGCCCACGACCGCGATCGCAACGACCGCAGAGACGATGCCGACGAACGCGAGGTTTCGGCCGCTCCGGTTGCTGCCGGCTCGCGTGGTGTAGAGCGCGCCGAGCCCGAGCAAGCCGGCGATCAGGGCGGAGAGGAGCCCGAGCCCGAACAGGCCGAAGCCCTGCATCGGCTCGAGCACGCCGTAGTGCGCGAGCGCGGCGCCGAGCGCGGGGTCGAAGAGGCCGACGGCGCCGACGACGCCAGCTGCGAGTGCGAGCTTCGAGCGTTGCATGAGGACTCCTGATCCCTGAGAGCTGGGCGCGCATCCTATCACCGCGCATCCGGGCTCCGCGGGGCGAATCTCGCGCCGACCCGATACGTTGCGCGCGCGAGTGGCCCTTTGGGGTCTGACCCCCAAGGGCCACTCCTCCGGAGGTTCTCGTGCCCGATCTCGTGCTATCGGAACGCCGCGGCGCTGTCGCGCTGCTGACGCTGAATCGCCCCGATGCGCTGAACGCGCTCTCGGGCGCGCTGCTTAGCGAGCTCGGGGTATGCATCGATGCGGTCGCCCGCGAGGGGACCGCCCGCGCGCTCGTGCTCACCGGCGCCGGTCGCGCGTTCGCCGCCGGCGCAGACATTGCCCAAATGCGCGCCATGACGGCGCTCGAGGGCGAAGCCTTCTCCCGGCTTGGCCACGACACGCTCGCGAAGCTGGAGGCGCTGCCGATCCCGACGCTCGCGGCGGTGAATGGCTTCGCGCTCGGCGGCGGCTGCGAGCTTGCGCTCGCCTGCGACTGGATCTACGCCGCGAAGCGCGCGCGCGGCTCGGGCAGCCCGAAGTGAACCTCGGGCTGCTACCCGGCTTCGGCGGCACGAGCCGGCTCACGCGCCGCGTCGGGTTGGCGTGGGCCAAGGAGCTCGTTCTCACGGGTGAGCCGATCGACGCGGAGACCGCGCAGCGCATCGGGCTCGTCAACCGCATCTTCGACGACATCGAGCCGCTGCTGGCGGCGGCGCTCGCGACCGGCGACACGATTGCGAAGAAGGGACCCGTCGCGATCGCAGCGGCGAAGCGCGTGCTGCACGAGGCGCAGGATGCGGACGTGCGCGTCGCCCACGCGCTCGAGCAGGTGGCGTTCGGTGCGATCTTCGCGACCGAGGATCGTGCCGAGGGCATGGACGCGTTCCTTGGCAAGCGCGCCGCGAAGTTCTCAGGGAAGTAGGGAGGCGGCGTGGGACGCGTCCTGCTCACTGGCGCCGCGGGCTTCATCGGCGCACGTACGGCCGGCTTGTTACTGGACGAAGGGCGCGAGGTGGTCGGGCTCGACGACTTGAACGACGCCTACGACCCGCGCGTGAAGAGAAACCGGCTGACTGCGCTCGAGGGCCGAACGGGCTTCTCGTTCGTTCGCGCGGACATCGCAGACCGCACGGCGCTGGGCGCGTCCGTGCCGGCCGGCGCGTTCGACGCGGTGATCAACCTCGCCGCGCGTGCCGGGGTGCGCACGAGCGTCGAGAACCCATGGGTCTATGTCGACACGAACGTGACGGGCACACTCAACCTGCTCGCACTCTGCCGCGAGCGCGGCATCGCGAAGTTCGTGCTCGCTTCCACCTCGAGCGTGTACGGGGACTCGCGCGCGGAGCTGTTCCGCGAAGGCGACGAATCGAGCCGGCCGCTCTCGCCGTACGCCGCGACGAAGAAGGCCGCGGAGGCGCTGGCGCACACCTATCACGCGCTGCACGGCCTCGACGTCTCGGTGCTCCGCTACTTCACGGTGTACGGGCCGGCGGGCCGCCCCGACATGAGCGTGTTCCGCTTCGTGCAGCGCATTCGCGAGGGGCAACCCATTACGGTGTTCGGCGACGGCACGATGTCGCGGGACTTCACGTACGTCGACGACGTCGCGCGCGGCACGATCGCCGCGCTGCGCCCGCTCGGCTACGACGTGATCAACCTCGGCGGCGATCATCCGTACGCGGTGAACGAGTTGATTGCCGCAGTCGAGGGCGCGCTCGGTCGCCGCGCCGAGATCGAGTACCAGCCCGCACACCCCGCCGACGTGCCGCGCACTGCGGCGAGCATCGAGAAGGCGCGGCGCGTGCTCGGCTGGGCGCCGCGCGTGCCGCTCGCGGAGGGCGTCGCGCAAGCGGTCGCGTGGTACGAAGCGAATCGCTCGTGGGCGATGGGCGTGAAGACGAACTGAGGGGCGCCGCGCTAGCTCCGCGGCTCGCTCTCATCGCCGCGCAGCGCGCGCGCGGCCCCCGGCGAAACGCTGCGCAGGTGCAGATCGCGCTGCGGGAACGGGATCGCGATTTCCGCCGCCGCGAGCGCGTCGTGGATCGCGAGCGAAATTTCGCTCTTCACTGGCAAAAAGCGATCGAGGTGCGCCCAGAAGCGCAGCTCGAACTCGAGCGCGCTGTCGCCGAAGCCCATGAACAGCGCGGTGGGCTCGGGGTGCGCGAGCACCGCGGGATGCTCGCGCGCGCAGCGCAATAACACTTCGAGCACCAGGCGCGGCTCGGTGCCGTAGGCAACGCCGACGGGCACGCCGACGCGACGCGTGCGGTCGGAGAGCGTCCAGTTCGTGACGCGCTCGGAGATCAGCGTCGCGTTCGGGACGATCACCTCCGCGCCTTCCCAGGTCCGCACCGTGCTCGAGCGCACGCCGATCCGTTCGACGTCGCCGATCACGCCGTCGACGTCGATCGAGTCGCCGACTTTGATGGGACGCTCGTAGAGCAGGATCAGGCCCGACACGAAGTTGTTGACGATGTTCTGCAGGCCGAAGCCGATGCCGACGCCGAACGCGCCTGCCAGCACCGCGAAGCGGCTCATGTCGATGCCCGAGGCCGCTACCGCAGCGAAGAACCCCAACAACAACACGACGTATTGAGCGGTGCGCGCGACGGCGTGGGCGACGCCGCGCTGCGTATCGAAGCGCGCCAGCACGTCGCCTTCGAGCGCGAAGCGCGCGAGACGCGCGAGGCCGACGGCCGCCCAGATCGTGAGCGCGAACGTGAGCACGTCGCCGAGTGAGACGGCGAGCGAGCCGTACGCCAGCTCGAAGCTCCAGACCGCACGCGCGCTGCGCGTGAAGGCGTCCCACAGCCCGAAGCCCATCAGCGTGAGCGCCGCCCAGAGTGCGTAGCCGGAGAGGTTCAGCGCGCGTGCGCCGGTCGCCTGTACCGCGTCGCCGTGGTCCCGGAAGAGGCGCAAGCGGCCCGCGCGCTCGCTCAGCGTCGATGCGCGAAGGCCCGCCCGTAGCACGCGCGCGCCGCCGTAGACGACGAGCGCGGCGTAGAGGCTGCGCAGCGTTCCGGTGCCCAACAAATGCGCGAGGTTCGACCAACCGGCCGCGTTCGCCACGAACCCGACGAGCAGTGCGACCCAGCAGACGCGCAGCGCACTGTGCAGGAGGGTCGGCAGGCGCTGCCCTTCGCGCAGCAGCGCGAGCCGCGCCGGGCGCATCAACCACGCGAGCGTCGCGGCCGCGATGCCGAGCTCGAACGCGAACAGCCCACGCTCGACGGCTGGCGAAGCGCCGAGCGTGCCGCGTACTTCGCCGAGCAGCGCGAGCACTCCGGCCACCGCGATCGCACCGAACAGCTCGCGCGGCGCGAGCGCCGGTAACAGCCGCAAGAGCGGCAGGATCAGCGCGATGCGCGAGAGCGCCAACAGACTCGCGGGTGCATGCGGGTGGAAGAGCGGCGTGAGCGCGAGGACCACGAGTCCGGCCGCTGCCAGCGGCCGCTCGAACACGACGGCCGACGCCGCCAGCTGTGCGTCGTCGCGCACGCGCGCGGCGAAGCGGCGACCGCGGAAACAGAGCCAGGCCACCAACGCGAAGGCGAGCGCTTGAGCGACGAGCCGTCCCGCGGGCCGCGCGAGGTAATCGCGTGCCAGAGCGCCATCGCTCGCGAGTTGCGTGGCGACGGGGTCCCACACGTTGGAGGTGTCGCCGAGCATGTCCCAGAGCGGCGCGCTGTCGGATTCGAGGAGCGAGACCTCTGCCGCATTGCGAGCGGCATCGAGCTGTTCGATGCCGCTCGCGATCGCCGATTCGTGCGCCGCGATGCGCGATTGCAGCTCGACCAGCCCGCGCCGCGCCGCGCGCGCTTCTCGGTGCGCAGCCCGCAATGCGGCCTGCACACCCTCGATCCGCGCGAGCGCCTCCGCGGGCGCGCGCATCTCGCGCGCGGCGTCTCGCGTGACGCGCCAGACTTCGGTTCGCGCTTCGAGCTCGGCGATCTCGCGTTCGAGCGCGACGAGCCGGTCTGTCGCAGCGCGCTGCCAACGCGCGAGCTGCTCGCGTCGTGTGCCCCAATCCTTGGCCTCCGCCGCGAGCACTTCGAGCGAGGCAGTCGGCTCGGAGAGCAGCGCGGCGAGGTGCTCTACGCGTTGTGCGATGTCCGGCGCGAGCGCGGTAAGGGAGTCCTCGATCTGCGCGAGCTCGCGCGAGGGCGCGATCGCTTCAGCGACGCTGCGCGCGAAGCGTTCGGCAGATTCGGCTTCGACGACGAGTGAGGGCAACGCGATCGCAGCGGGCTCGCTCGCGGCGTCAGGCGGTGTGACGGGCGCCGCGTCTTGCGCGCGCAGCGCAACGGGCCATGCGAGCGCGGCGATTAGGGCAAGCGCGCG